>JBCNOX010000242.1:0-7437 GCA_039593645.1 Pseudoduganella sp. | reverse complement strand
ACACCATGATCGTGGACGGCCTGTGGGACGTGTACAACCAGTACCACATGGGCATCACCGCCGAGAACGTCGCGAAGAAATACGATATCTCGCGCAGCCAGCAGGATGAATTCGCGCTGCAGTCGCAATTGAAAGCGGAAGCCGCGCAGAAAGCCGGCAAGTTCAAGGACGAAATCCTGCCGCTGGAAATCGTGCAGAAGAAAGGCAGCATCTTCTTCGACCAGGACGAATACGTGAAGCCAGGCTCGACCCTGGAAGCGCTGTCCGGCCTGCGCCCAGCTTTCGACAAGGCAGGCACCGTTACCGCCGGCAATGCCTCCGGCATCAACGACGGCGCAGCCGCCGTGATCATGATGTCCGCCAAGCAGGCCAAGGAACTGGGCCTGACTCCGCTGGCACGCATCAAGGCTTACGCCTCGTCCGGCCTGGATCCAGCCTACATGGGCATGGGCCCGGTACCAGCTTCGCAACTGTGCCTGAAAAAGGCCGGCTGGTCGCCACAGGACCTGGACCTGATGGAAATCAATGAAGCGTTCGCCGCGCAAGCCTGCGCCGTGAACAAGGAAATGGGCTGGGACACCAGCAAGATCAACGTCAACGGCGGCGCGATTGCGATCGGCCACCCGATCGGCGCTTCCGGCGCGCGCATCCTGGTGACCCTGCTGCATGAGATGGTTCGCCGTGACGCTAAGAAGGGCCTGGCCTCGCTGTGCATCGGCGGCGGCATGGGCGTAGCACTTGCAGTTGAGAGGGAATGAGCTTTCGTTAAGATAAATAGGGGAACATTAAATGGCACGAGTTGCATTAGTAACGGGCGGCATGGGTGGTCTGGGCGAAGCGATTTGCATCAAGCTGGTCGCACTGGGCTACAAGGTGGTAACCACGTATTCCCCAAGTAACAAGACGCATGAGTCGTGGCTGGCCACGATGAAGGACCAGGGCTATAACTTCGCAGCCTATCCTTGCGATGTGTCGGACTACGATTCGGCGCAGACCTGCATCGCGGCAGTCGAGCGCGACATCGGCCCGGTTGACGTCCTGGTGAACAACGCCGGTATCACCCGCGACATGACCTTCAAGAAGATGGACAAGGTCAATTGGGATGCAGTGATGAAGACCAACCTGGACTCCGTGTTCAACATGACCAAGCCGGTAGCGGATGGCATGGTGGACCGTGGCTGGGGCCGCATCATCAACATCTCCTCGGTGAACGGCCAGAAGGGCGCTTTCGGCCAGACCAACTACTCCGCGGCCAAGGCCGGCGTGCACGGCTTCACCAAGGCGCTGGCGCTGGAAGTGGCGCGCAAGGGCGTGACCGTCAACACCATCTCGCCAGGCTACATCGGCACCAAGATGGTGATGGAGATCCCGAAAGACGTGCTGGATTCGAAGATCATCCCGCAAATCCCGATGGCCCGCCTGGGCAAGCCGGAAGAAGTGGCAGGCCTGGTGGCTTACCTGGCATCGGAAGAAGCGGCCTTCGTTACCGGCGCTAACATCGCGATCAACGGCGGCCAGCACATGTCCTGATCGAAGCAAAGAGCAACGCAACACCCAAACGCCGTCCGGCCCTCGCGCCGGTCGGCGTTTGTTCTTTTGGAGGCCCAATGAAGAAAATGTTGCCGATGCTGCTGCTGGCAGCCTGCAGCCGCGACATCCCGCAGGACAAGCTGCTCGACATCCTGAACCAGCGCGCGCCGCTGGTGGCGCATATCGGCCATGTCACCAAGGTCGACGTGCTGAGCACGGCCAAGGCCCGCGCCAATGGCCGCAGTTGCGAAGTGCGCCTGATGCACGTTTTCGGGAAAAAGGGCTCGACCTATGTCAGCTTCCTGCGCCGGGAGGATGCGGGTGGCACCGACTCCGCCCTGACCTGGGCCGACGACCGCCAGGCCGCCAGCGGCAAGATGGGGGAAATGCTTTCGGCGCATTGCAACAACAAGTGATTGACGCCTGCAGCCTTGCTCACATATCGTTCTTTCTCAACAATAATTCACTGGGGAGATCACGATGCATATGATGGGCATGAACATTTTCGCCGTGCTGCTGGCTGCAGTGTCGAGCTTCATGCTGGGCGGCCTATGGTATTCGCCGGCCCTGTTCGGCAAGATGTGGAATGAGGAGAACGGCGGCGTCAAACCGGATGGCCATCCGGCCCGGGTGTTTGGCGTGGCCTTCATCTTCTCCCTGCTCGCGGCTTTCGCCTTCGCACGCTGGGTCGGCCCGGCGCCGACGATGGACTATGCGATCAAGCACGCCTTGCTGGCAGGCTTCGGCATGGTGGCAGCCTGCTTCGGCATCAACTACCAGTTCGCCCAGCGCAGCCTCAAGCTGTTGCTGATCGATGGCGGTTATCACACCGCGCAATTCCTGGTTTTCGGCCTGATCCTCGCTCTCTGGCACTGATGACCAGACCTTATGAATGGAGGCCGATCCCGCACCATCTGGATATTGTTTGTCCAGCGTGCCGGGGCCGTGCAGAATTTGAGTTTGCCGAAGTCGTCTGCATCAAGCTGAAAGCGGACGTGGAGTTCTTCGAGAAAAGCAGCCTGTTTGAATACCAGCAGTTCCAGGATTCATGCGGCCAAAAGTGGCATGCGGCGATCTATTTCCAGGGCCTTCATAGGCGCCCGCAACAGGCGATTCACGAACTCCCGGAAGGATATGCCGCCGCAGATTGGGATCACTCTAGGTACCTCAAAAATCGAAGCGAATGGCCGGTCGGTTCAATCCGATGTGGCTCGTGCCATACTCGTGCCAGGCACGTCTTGCGCTGGCCAGACGAGGCCCATTTTTCGATCACGTACCGAAATCACGTGCTTTGGACGTTTCATCGTGAGTCCGCAATCGATTTAATGGAATATTTGCAGTCCAAGGAGCGAAACCGGTCGCGTTATCGCTGGGGTTACTTCTTGCTTTATGTTCCGACCGTGTTCAAAGTAGGAAAAGCCAGAGGCGCCGTTGTAAAGCAACTTAGCAAACTTCTTGCGCTAGACAGGTAGGGATGTCACGTCGATTTGGCTGCTCGTCACCCGTCGTCATTATTGACGGGGCCCGCACAAGCGCCCTGGTTGAATTAACCGTAACCAGGAGATTACGATGACACACATCATTACTGCATTCGAAAGGTCGCCAGATGGCGGCATGGGCTTGGCGCGCGATACGCGGGTTCGGTGGGCGTTTGAGGAAGTGGGGCAGCCGTATGAGGTGCGCCCCGTTTCGTTTGCAGCGATGAAGGAGCCGGCACACTTGGCGCTGCATCCCTTTGGCCAGATTCCGACCTATGAGGACGGCGACCTGGTCTTGTTCGAGTCGGGCGCGATTGTTTTTCACATTGCTTCACGCTTTCAAGGCCTCTTGCCGGAAGACCCGAACGCCCGGGCGCGGGCGATTACCTGGATGTTCGCCGCACTCAATACAGTTGAGCCTCCGATCCTGGAAATCGTCATCGCCAAATTCCAGGAAGGGGATAAGCCCTGGAGCAAGGAGCGTTTGCCCCTCATCGCGGACCGCATTCGCCAGCGGCTGGGTCAACTCTCCGCGCGCCTGGGCGAGGCGGAATGGCTGGATGGCGAATTCAGTGCGGGCGACCTGGTGATGATCTCAGTGCTGCTTCGGGCAAGGCCTTCAGGTATCCTGAACGAGTTTCCGCGTCTTGCGGCTTACGTCGCCCGCGGCGAAGCGCGGCCGGCTTACAAGCGGGCCTTTGCCGCACAGTTGGCATTCAATACCGCAGAGCCACCCGCTGGCTGACGGTGCTATTCTTGAAAAGAGGTTGGATCACTTATGTACGCGCTGCCCGAACTCGATGAGCAAATCCTCCAGCCAGGCGTTAAAGGCCTGCCTATTGTGGAGCCGCTGCGCCAGCACATGATCGGCGCGCAGCACTGGAACGTGCTGGCGGCGGATACCAGCTTCCCAGTGGCCGTGCTCAAGGCATCTGCGCTGCAGCAGAACCTGGCGTGGATGCGCGGCTTCTGCGAGCGTCATGCCGTGCTGCTGGCGCCGCACGGCAAGACCACCATGAGTCCGCAGCTCTTCGCCGCGCAGATCGAGAACGGCGCGTGGGGCATCACGCTGGCCACCATCCCTCAGGTGCAGATTGCGGCACGCTTTGGCGTGCGGCGCGTGATCCTGGCCAATGAGCTGGTGGCGCCTGCGGATATCCGCGCGGTGCTGCACTTGATGCAGGAAGATCACAGCTTCGAATTTTTCGCACTGGTCGATTCGCTGCAAGGCGTCGAGCGGCTGTCGCGTGCGGTGCGGGACTTTGGCCTTGCGCGGCCACTGCCGCTGCTGGTTGAGTTGGGTATGAAGGGCAAGCGCGCCGGTTGCCGCGAGGCGGAGGAGGTCATGGCCGTGGCACGCGCCATTGCTGCCGCACCAGGCCTGCAGCTGGCCGGCGTCGAAGGCTACGAAGGACTGGTGGTGACCGATAACCGCGCGGCGGATGTCGAGGTGGTCAACGGATTCCTGCAGCGTATGACGGAAATGGTGAAGGCTGCCGCGGCGGAAGGGCTGTTTGGCGGCGAGCAGGTGATCATCTCCGCCGGCGGCTCGGCCTATTTCGACCGCGTAGCGCGCGAGTTTTCCGGACTGGCGGTGCAGGGCAAGAAAGTGCTGCCGATCCTGCGCAGCGGCTGCTACCTGACGAACGATCATGGCTACTACGGTGGTTTGACCAGCGAGCTGGCAAGCCGCGAAGGAAAGGCTGCGGGGGAAGGCTTGCGGCCTGCGCTGGAAGTCTGGACCACCGTGCTGTCGCGGCCCGAGCCGAACCTGGCGATCCTGGCCATGGGCAAGCGGGATGCCTCGCATGACCTGGGCCTGCCGCGCGCGATTGCAGCGCACCGGCCGGGATCCGGCGGCCAGCCGCTGGCGCTGCCTGCAGGTGCCGTAATCGATAAGATGAACGACCAGCACGCCTACCTGCGCTGGTCGGAAGGCGTTGAAGCCGACCTGCAAGTGGGCGACCTGGTCGGCTGCGGCATCTCCCACCCCTGTACCACCTTCGACAAATGGCCCCTGATGCTGGTTGTGGATGACACGTACAACGTCCTTCAGGCCATCAATACCTTCTTCTGAGCGGTTACAATCTTGGCTTCACGCATAGAGGATAGCCATGCCCGACGCCTTGCCACACCTGTTCCCGCCAATCCAGCCCCGCAATAGCGGCATGCTGGCTGTCGATGACATCCATACAATTTATTGGGAAGAGGTGGGCAACCCGGATGGCATCCCGGTCGTCTTCTTTCATGGCGGCCCAGGTGCAGGCATGTCGCCGCAGCACCGCCGCTTCTTCAACCCGGAGCATTACCGGGTCATCCTGTTCGACCAGCGCGGCGCCGGCAAATCGACCCCGCTGGGCGAAGTGCGCAACAACACCACCCAGCTCCTGATCCAGGACATCGAGCGCCTGCGCACCCTGTTCGGCATCGAAAAATGGCTGGTCTTCGGCGGTTCCTGGGGCTCCACCCTGGCGCTGGCTTACGGCCAGGCTCACCCGGAGCGTTGCCTCGGCTTTGTCCTGCGCGGCATCTTCCTCTGCACGCAGAAGGAAATCGACTGGTTCCTGCAAGGTTCTGAATGGTTCCACCCCGAGGTGTACGACGAATTTATCGCGCCCATTCCGGTGGAGGAGCGCGGCAACCTGCTGCAAGCCTACGTCAAGCGCATCATGGACCCCAACCCGGACGTGCACTGGCCCGCCGTACGCGCCTGGAGCAAGTTCGAAGGCCGCCGGGTCTTCCTGCTGCCGCAGCCGGACGAACCGCCGTCGGACTCCCTGGACCTGGGCGTCGGCCGCATGGAATCGCATTACATGGCCAACCTGGGCTTCTTCACGGACGGCCAGCTCTTGTCCAATGTCTCGCGCATCGCCCACCTGCCGGCGGTGATCGTGCAGGGCCGCTATGACGTGATCTGCCCGCCGGTATCGGCCTGGCGCCTGCAGCAGGCCTGGGGCGCCAACGCAGTGATGAAGATGATTCCAGACGCCGGCCACGGCGCCATGGAGCAGGGCATCAGCCGCGCCCTCGTCAACGCTACCGAACAATTCCGTCAGCAAGGACGTTTCGTATAATGAATCTGCAACTCGGCGACATTGCCCACATCATCCAGCTTGCGATTGCCCCGGTTTTCATGCTGTCCACGGTCTGCACCAACCTGCTTGTGCTGCTGAACCGCCTGGCCCGCATCATCGACCGTTCGCGCGTGCTGGAAGAACGGCTGGACGTCGCCTATAACGACACCTACATCAACGAGCTGGATATCCTGTACCGCCGCTCGCACCTGATCAACGTCGCCATCGCGTTGTGTACCGCCTGCGGCCTGTTCGTCTGCCTGGTGGTGGCCCTGCTGTTCGTGGGCGATGCCACCAACGTTCCGCTGGACAAATACATCGCCGGCCTGTTCATCGCCGCGATGGTCTGCCTGATCGGCAATTTCGGCTACCTGCTGCGCGAAATATTCATCGCCTCGACGTTTATGCGTGCCCACCGCCACGTGCGGCACATCGAAAGAAATCCAAACTAAGAATCATCATGCACGATTACAAACGCCCACCTACGCTGCACCGCTACGGCCCGCGCAGCGAACTCGAACAAGCCTTGAAGGACGGCCAGTTCGTGCTGCGCCCTGTGGGCAGCTTCCTGACCCTGAGCTTCTCGCAAGCCTGGAACCGCGACCTGTTCGATCACTTCGGCGCCGACAGCTGCCTGGTGATCCACAACACCGAGGAATTCGGTGAGCGCATCCACCGTGCCGTCCAGCGGACGCTGCCGAACTGGGCAGGCATCGATGGCGCCGTCGAATACGGCGGCCGCGCTGCCCTGGGCGCCGCCTTTACCAAGACGCGTGAAGATGCGGTTGAGAAAGAATGGCAGTTCGCCTGGCGCTCGATGCAGACTGCCTCGACCATGAACCCGGTGGTGATCCGTATCGGCAGCCTTGAGAATTTTGCGGAAGTGCGCGACCGCGACCACTACACGGCCTAAGCCATAGCTTAAGGAACGCTGGGCACTCCGCCCAGGCCGCGTGCCAGCTCGGACTGTTTCGGCAGCGCCGGCTGGCGCTCGAGATGTGCCAGCACCGCATTCATCATGCGTTCGATATCGCCGCGGATGATGTTGGTGCCAAGCAGGCCCGGCACGTAGAAGTTGGGCATCAGGCGCCCGGTGTACACCACGCGGGTGCCGCCGGTCTCCGGAATGGGAATCAATTCCCAGCGCGCCTCGTAATGTTTCATATCCCCCGAGACCAGGGCGATGTCGATCGACGACATCGGCTGTTCCGTTGCACGCACGACAAGATGAATGGAGCGCGACATGAACAGGAAGCGGGCCGTTCCAAATTGCTCAATGATGACTTCGTTGCCATTGCGGGAAAGTACCCGGCACGACGCCATGTCGGGCACGAATTCTTCCATGCGGTCGTAGG
>JBCNOX010000241.1:0-7443 GCA_039593645.1 Pseudoduganella sp. | reverse complement strand
CCGACAGCTCCGATACGCGCCTGAAAGGCGGCACCGGCCTCGGGCTGGCGATCTGCCGCGCCATCGCCGAACAGCACGGCGGCATCATCGGCTTCGACACCGAGGAAGGCCGCGGCACGACCTTCCACGTCACCCTGCCCGCGCTTTAACTGATGTCGCGCTGCCAGTCGGCCTTGCGGGTCATCACGCCCCACTTGGCCTCTTCGCGGCGCGCCCATTTGTACAATCCGACCAGGCGCCACCAGCTGTTGATCTGCCGGTAGCCGAAGTTTTCCAGCACCACCACCGCCGCCAGGATCAGCAGGTGGCTCGGGCGCGGATACAAATGGAAGGAGATCTCTTCCAGCAGCAAACCGAAGGCCGACAGCAGGATGCCCAGCCCGATTGCCAGGAACAGGAAAATGAAGAACGACTCCCAGGACACCCAGCCCTGCCACCAGGCGACCGCCATGAACAGGTAGCCAAACAGCTCGATGAAGGGGCCCAGCCACTCGAACAGCACGAAGAACGGGAACGCCAGCCAGCCTGCGACGCCGCCGTGGCGGCTGAACATCAGGCCCCAGTTGGTGGTGATGCTCTCCGACAGGCCGCGCGACCAGCGGATGCGCTGGTTGCGCAGCTGCTTGCGGTCCTCCGGCGCCTCGGTCCAGCACACCGGGTCCGCCACGAATTCGATCTTGTAGGGCACGCCGCGGGCGCGCAGCTTGCGGTGCATGCGCACCACCAGTTCCATGTCTTCGCCGATCGCCTTCGGGTTGTAGCCGCCGACCGCCACCACGGTATCCTTGCGGAACAGGCCGAACGCGCCCGAAATGATCAGCATGCCGTTGATGACCGACCAGCCCATGCGGCCGAACATGAAGGCGCGCAGGTATTCGACCACCTGGAACAGGGCCCATGGATTTTTCGGCATGCCGACCCGGGTCAGGAAGCCACCGCGTACCTCGCAGCCGTTGGCGATGCGCACCGTGCCGCCGGTGGCCACCATCAGCGGGTCGCCCAGGAATGGGCGCACCAGCCGCTGCAGGCTGTCGCGCTGCAGGATCGAATCGGCGTCGACGCAGCAGAACAAGGGATAGCGCGCGGCATTGATGCCGGCATTGGTCGAATCGGCCTTGCCGCCGTTGATCTTGTCCACCACCCGCAGGTTGGGAAAGCGCGTGGAACGGTAGATGGCCTGCACCGGTTTGGTCTCAAGCTGGATGCGGTACGCCTCCGGGAACGGCACCAGCGCAAACTCGTCGATCATCACCTGCAGCGTGCGGTCGGTGGAGCCGTCGTTGATGACGATGACCTCCATCTCCGAGTAGGAAAGCTGCAGCATCGAACGGATCGAGGTGACGATGGTGGCTTCTTCGTTATAGGCTGGCACGATCATGCTGATCGGCGGCTCGAGCGCCGAATACACTTGCGGCAGGTCGTCCAGGATCGCCTCCTGGGAGCGCCGGCGCAGCGCATGCATGGCCAGGAAGTTCAGCATCAGGTAGCCGCCGTTCAGCAGCACGAAGTAAATCAGCACGCTGACGGAAATGATCTGGATCAGCAAAGGGTTGGGCGTCATGCAGCCTCCTGTTCCGCCGTCACCTGGGCAATCATGTCGGCAGCGTAGCGATCGCCGGCGTTGCGCAGTTCCGCCAGTTCTTCCCTGGTCAGGAAGGGCAACGCCAGCAAGGCTTGCGCCGCGCGATAGCGTACCCACCACTGCGGGTCCGACAGCAAGGCCCGCAAGCGGGCCACGTCGCTGCGGTCGCCAAGCTCGCCCAGCGCGCGCACGGCCTGCAGGCGCACGCGCCAGTCGTCGCTGGCCAGGTGCCGGCGCACCTCGTCGACCACGCCAGGGATGTTCGCCAGTCGCAATGCCGCCAGCACCACTTCCACGTCCTTGCTGGCAAGGTAGGCGCGCAGCTGCGCCAGCGGCAAATCCATGCGCAGTGCAGCCACCAGGCGCAGGGCTTGCGGCAATTCGGCCGGGGTCACGCGTGCCAGCGCATCGGCCAGTACCGGCTGCCATTCGGTGCGCGCATTCTGCAGGATATTGGCCAGCTGGGACAGCGGCCAGTCGTCGCGCCGCAACAGCAAAGGCGCCATTTCATGCGCCGCACGCGCGGGATCGGTCTGCACCAGGGCCCACAGCGCGTGGACCGATGAAGCGCTGTCGGCGCTATGCGCGGTGCGGACCAGCGCCGCCCAGGATTCCTGGTCGCGCATATGGCCAAGCGCCAGGATCGCCAGCAACCGTTCGGCGCGGTTGCCGCCCACCAGCAGCCCCCTTACCTGCTCGTCGCAGCCCAGGCGGCGCGCGATGCCGTTCAGGCCTTCGCTCGCTTCGCCGCGCACCGCTTGCTGCAGGTGCAGCCAGAGCTTGATGAACAGCAGCCTGTCGCGCGGCCGCAATTCAGGCAGGTTCCCGACCGGCTCGCCTGCGATGGCGGCATTCAGCAAGGGCCGCCATTTCAGGGTGAGCTCCTGTTCGCGGCGCTGCGTGCGGCGCATCGAGAGGCGCAGCCAGATGATTTGCAGCCCGACCAGTGCCGTCAGCGCCAGCGCGCCGGCGCCGGTCCAGAATGCGACCTGCAGGTAGACGTCAGAAGGCAGCCTGTAGTCCAAGATTGACCCCGTTGCGCACGTAGAAATCGCCCTGGCGCGTCGACGCCAGCGCATAAGTAACGGCCCAACGCTGGTCGAACCAGTGCCGCCCCACCAGGGCAGCCGACTGCACGCTGGTCAGGCGCGTGGTACCGGCGATATTCGCGGCTTCCTTACCCACGGCCAATGACAAGCCGACGGCGCTGCGGTCGTTGTAGAAATAGTTCCCGCGCAGCTCGCCGCTGTGCGCGGTCGTGCCGAAGGCGCGTGCTGCCCGCCAGGCGCCGGAAAAGCTGTAGTTGCCCACGTAGCGCTCCAGCATCAGCAAGCTTTGGTTGACGTGCACATCGTTGTAGCTGCTGCTGCGCCCTCCCCCATGCACCAGCCAGCCTTTGGCAAATTCGTACTGCAAGGTCGCGCCCAGAGCGTGGCGCGCCAGGATCTGGTGGTCGCTGCTGAAATTGCCGTCGACGGAGGCGGTCAGGCGCTCGGACAAGGGCATGTCGGCGCCGGCGCTGAACTGGGTTTCGCTGATGCCGAAACGCTCAATGCGCGTGACGCCGGCGCCAAAACCCAGCCGCGGTGCAGCCTGGTGGCGCACGCTCAGCGAGGTGTCGCGCCAGTTGTCTGCCGGCCCGCTCAGGTGATCGAATCCCTGGTTGATGCCGACGGTGGTCTGGGCGGCGGCCGGCAAGGCACAGCAAGCGAGGGCAGCGAGGGCGGCGGCCTTCATGCCTGCTCCTTCAGGTGGCGGCGCACGCGCGCCAGCAGTTCGTTCGGCTGGAATGGCTTGACGACATAATCGTTGGCGCCCTGGTCAAGCGCACGCACGATGTCTTTTTCGGTGTGTTTCGCTGTCAGCATTACGATCGGCACTTCCTGCCAGCCTTCGCGCTGGCGGATGATGTGCACCAGCTCGAAACCGTCGATATAGGGGAGCATTACGTCCAGCAGCACCAGCGAGGGCGGCGTGGCGCTCGATACGATGGCCTTGCGCGCCGCCAGGCCATCGGCAGCAAGAGTGGTCTGGTAGCCTTGCCGCTGCAGGATGAAGGTCAGGATTTGGCCAATATGTTCGTCGTCTTCTATTACAAGGATGGAGGTATCGGGCATAGGTATTCAGGTGTTATTGCGCATCGAACTCCGCGGCGGCCTTGGCCGACCACAGCGCCTCATTATAGGTAGCAAAGGGAATATCGTAGCGTTCGACTGAGCCATCCTCGCCGATGAAATAGGTCCACCATCCTGCCGGATCGGGAACCAGGGCAATATCCCTGGGTTTGCAATGCTCGTGCAAGTCATCCTCCGCATCGAGCGTGATGATGCGGGTCTTGCGGTGTCGGATCAGCGTGGCCATGGCGCATTCTCCTATCGGGTAATGGAGGCATTGTAATGCCGAATGTTCTCGGTTATCCAACTAACGGTTGAAAAGCGTTGCGCGTGGCAAGCTTGCCGGAGGAGGATCACACCATGAACGCATCAGCCACCCAGCAGCCGCTCAATCCCGGTGACGAGGCGGCGCCCGGCACGCCCGGCAGCGGCGAAGGCATCTGCCCGGTCTGCAGCGGCTGCGGCAAGACGCCGGACGGCAAGGCTTGCCCCAACTGCGGCGGCACCGGCCGCGTGGTCGAAGGCATCGGCGGCGGCTAAAGACCGCCCTGCCCCGCCGCCAGGCGCTGGCGCAGGAAGTCGATGAACAGCCGCGTGCGCGCCGGCAGGTGCCGTGTTTCGGTCAGCGCATGCACCATGATCGGTTCCATATGCCAGTCCGGCAGCACGCGCCGCAGGCGGCCGGCCTGCACTTCCTGCTTGGCCAGCAGCGGGTCCAGCGCCGAAATGCACAGCCCATTGGCGGCAAACGACATGCTGAGCGCCGCGCTGTTGGTGGCGTAGCGCGCATGGGCCATCACCTCCACCACTTCCTCGCCCCGGAACAGCTTGCGCCAGATATCGGGCAGCCGGCTGGAAAACGAGCGCCCGCACATGGTGTGCCGCACCAGGTCGCAGGCGTGTTCCAGCGGCGGCATCTTGGCCAGGTAGACCGGCGACGCATACAGGTAGCGCGGCATCATGGCAATGCGGCGCACCACCAGGGTCGATGGCGCGGTCGGCGGCTGGCCCATGCGGATGGCGACGTCGAAGGGTTCCGACTGCAAGTCCACGGTACGCGATGAAATATCGAATTCCATCTTGATGTCCGGGTACATGTCGGCAAACTCCGTCAACACCGGCGCCAGGTAGCCGACGCCGAAACTGGAAGTCATGGTCACGCGCAGGATGCCGGCCGGCTTTTCCGACCAGTCCAGCAGCGCTTCATGGGCACTCATGGCTTCTTCCACGATGCCCTGGCAGCGCTTGAAATACGCTTCGCCGGCCTCGGTCAGTTCCACCTTGCGCGTCGAGCGGTGCAGCAGGCGCAGGCCGATGGACTTCTCCAGTTCGGCGATATTGCGCGACAAGGTGGAATTCGACATGTCGAGTGCCTCGGCCGCTGCGCGAAAGCTCTTGCGTTTTGCCACTTCGACGAAAAGGCGCATATGGTGCAGCCGGTCCATTCATTGCTCCATTTTTGGGATACTCAATTCAATTATAAGCATTTATCCCAACAATGAAACAGTTCACAATGCGCTTACCTCGACCTTTAGCAGAAAGGAAACGCAAATGAACAAGCCCGAACCGAACCTGTTTGACGAACTGTGCAAACTCCTTGCTGGCCTGGTATTCAGGGCAGGAGGATCTCCCTGCTGACCTGCTGGATATCTCGCTTGCCGCAAAAGGCCATTGAGATATCCAGTTCGTTGCGGATGATTTCGAGGCAGCGCGTGACGCCTGCCTCGCCCATCGCCCCCAGGCCGTACAGGAAGGGGCGCCCAATGTAGACACCGCGCGCACCCAGCGCCAGCGCCCGCAGCACGTCCTGGCCGGAGCGTATGCCGCCATCCATATGGACTTCGATCTGCTTGCCGACCGCGTCCACGATGCCGGGCAGCGCCGCAATCGAAGATGGCGCGCCATCGAGCTGGCGCCCGCCGTGGTTGGAAACGATCAACGCATCGGCACCGCTG
The DNA here is from genome assembly GCA_039593645.1 of Pseudoduganella sp. GTDB lineage: Bacteria > Pseudomonadota > Gammaproteobacteria > Burkholderiales > Burkholderiaceae_D > Rugamonas. Next base: position 1,792 of record JBCNOX010000241.1, on the reverse strand, counting down.
TTGGCAGCCAGGCGCGCATCTTCGGCATCCATGATGCCCTTGATAATCAGCTTGCCGCCCCAGCGGTTCTTGATCCACTCGACGTCCTTCCAGGACAGGCTGGGGTCGAACTGCTGGCTGGTCCAGGACGACAGCGACGACATGTCCGACACCGATTGCGCATGGCCGACGATATTGCCGAACTGGCGGCGCGAGGTGCCCAGCATGCCGGCGCACCAGCGCGGCCTGGTCGCCATGTTGAGCATGTTGGCAATGGTCAGGCGCGGCGGCGCCGACAGGCCGTTGCGCAAATCCTTGTGGCGCTGGCCCAGCACCTGCAAATCCAGCGTCAGCACCAGGGCCGAGCACTTGGCCGCCTTGGCGCGGTCGATCAGGCGATTGATGAAATCGCGGTCCTTCATGACGTACAACTGGAACCAGAATGGCTTGGTGGTATGCGCGGCCACGTCCTCGATCGAGCAGATGCTCATGGTCGACAGCGTGAACGGGACGCCGAATTGCTCCGCCGCGCGCGCCGCCAGGATTTCGCCGTCGGCGTGCTGCATGCCGGTCAGCCCGGTCGGCGCCAGTGCCACCGGCATCGCCACCTCCTGCCCGACCATGGTGCTGCGCAGGCTGCGGTTGTTCAGGTCGACCGCCACGCGCTGGCGGAACTTCAGCTTGCGGAAGTCCTCTTCGTTGGCACGGTAGGTGGATTCAGTCCAGGAGCCGGAATCGGCATAGTCATAGAACATGCGCGGCACACGGCGCTTGGCCAAGCGGCGCAGGTCTTCGATGCAAGTGATGAGTGTCATTCCTGCATATTAACGCAGGAATTGCACCCCAATCATCAACTTGGCCGCAGTGGTCAGCGCTGTTTGAGGACTTCTTTGGCGAACCAATCGTCCAGCATCTGCTTTTCGTGGCCGTACAGGTCGTTCTGGTAGCGGTTCACGCCCATCAGGTAGCCGGGATCGGACAGCTTGCTTTCGCCGCTGCTGACCAGCTTGCCATCCTGCTCGATGCTGTAGCGCAGATGCATGCGCGGCCAGTCGGCCTGGCCTTTCAGCACGCGGATGTCGCGCACTGCGACACGGGGAAATTCATCGCCGGCCAAGTCGATATCGAGGAAATCGACTTTCAATACCTGCCCTGCCGGCAGCTTTGCAGACAACAGGTTCAGGTGTTCGCGGAACAGGAACTGCATGTCTTCCCGTTTATGGAAGTCATGCGGCACGTCGGTCATCTTGCCGATATCGACAAACGTGACGTTAGCGGCGGCAGAGGCGCTGGCCGATACGAGCATCAGGAGCGTGGCGTGAATGAGCTTATTCATGCCTGAAGTATATGCCGCAAACGGCAAAAAGGAAAAAGGGCCCACACCTCCCGGTATGGACCCTTCCAATTTGGCGCGGCTGGCAGGAATCGAACCCACGACCCCTTGGTTCGTAGCCAAGTACTCTATCCAGCTGAGCTACAGCCGCAAAACTGCTTTTTCCTCGCCGCTCGACAGCGGCGGGTACAACACTTACAAATTCTGGCGCGGCTGGCAGGAATCGAACCCACGACCCCTTGGTTCGTAGCCAAGTACTCTATCCAGCTGAGCTACAGCCGCAAAAACTAAATTATAACAGTCAGTTATGCATACTACCAACTTCCTGCTACTCCCTTCGCTCGACAGCGATGGGCACAAACTTTACAACAAATTCTGGCGCGGCTGGCAGGAATCGAACCCACGACCCCTTGGTTCGTAGCCAAGTACTCTATCCAGCTGAGCTACAGCCGCTTAAGAAGCAGGATTATATCGCATGAA
>JBCNOX010000240.1:0-7448 GCA_039593645.1 Pseudoduganella sp. | reverse complement strand
CGCCTGGCACGCTCAAGGTGCGGATGCCGGTGCGGTTGTCCTGCCAGCTTCCTTGTTCCAGCACGGTGCTGATCAATTCTTTGTACTGCTTCATGCGATTCTCCGTTTATCGTTTGTTGCCACGGCTGCCGGGCTTGGACGCGGCGCGGCCGGCGGCGCGTGCGGCCGATTTGGCGCCGCGCGTTGCGGTCACCACGACTTTGCCGCCACCAGCGCCGCCGCTGCGGCTTCCCCCGGTGTTTGCGCGGCCGCCGCTGCCGGCACCGGGGCTGCCAGCGCGCGCGCCGTAAATTGGTCCGCGCGAGCGTTGTTTTTCCTTCGGCGGCAGTTCCTCTTTCAGCCCGCCAAAGCCACCTGCGGGGCGGGGCGTGTCATCGCGGGGTGCCGCCGCTTGTTTGGCTGCCGGTCGCGCCGTTGCACCGGCTGGAGCGGTTTTCGCCTGCTTGGCCGCGCCGCGACCTGGTTGGGCCGCGGTGGCGCGTTCGGTTGGCGCGGTTGGCGTGCCGGTCGAAGGCACCCGGTGATCCGCCTCAAAGCCGGCTTCCTCCTGGCGCGGCAATACCGCGCCGGTCAGCTTTTCGATCGCCCGCAGCAGCTCGACTTCATCCGCGCAGACCAGCGATACCGCCTCGCCTGCGGCGCCGGCGCGGCCGGTGCGGCCGATGCGGTGCACATAATCTTCCGCCACGGTCGGCAGGTCGAAGTTCACCACCAGCGGCAGGGCTTCGATATCGAGACCGCGCGCCGCAACGTCGGTAGCTACCAGGACCTGCACATCGTTGGCCTTGAAGCGCTTGAGCGCCTTGATGCGGGCCGGCTGCGGCTTGTCGCCGTGGATGGAATCGGCCGAGATGCCTTCGCCCTGCAGCAGGGCGACCAGTTGCTCGACGCCCTTGCGTGTCTTGACGAATACCAGCACCTGGCCCCAGCCTTCCTTGCGCAACAGGTGCACGAACAGCTCCGGCTTGTTGCGCTTGTCGGTCGTGAACACCACTTGGCGCACTGTGCGCGCGGCCGTGTTTGGGGCGCTGGCCTGTACCGTGAGCGGGTCGCGCAGCAATTGCCTTGCCATGGCCCGGATCGACTCCGGCATGGTGGCCGAGAACAGCAAGGTCTGGCGCTCGGCCGGCAGGACGGCAAACAGCAAATCCAGGTCGGCTGCAAAGCCAAGGTCCAGCATGCGGTCCGCTTCGTCCAGCACCAGTGCCGTCAACTGGCCGAATTCCAGTGCGCCTTTGCGATGCAGGTCCAGCAGGCGGCCGGGCGTGGCTACCAGCACGTCCAGTCCCTTGCGCAGCTTCGCGAGTTGCGGCTCCATCGGCACGCCGCCATAGGCGACGGCGGAACGCAGCGGAAGGTTGAAACCGTAGGTGTGGAAGCTCTGATAAACCTGGTCGGCCAGTTCGCGGGTTGGCACCAGCACCAGGCAGCGCACGTGGTTCGGCGCGGCCTGGTCGCCTTCCATGGCCAGGCGCTGCAGCAGGGGCAGGGCGAAAGCCGCGGTCTTGCCGGTGCCTGTCTGCGCGGCGCCCAGCAGGTCGCGGCCGGCCAGGATGGCGGGAATAGCTTGTTTCTGGATTGGCGTCGGTGTCTTGTAGCCAATCGATTCGAGTGTGCGAAGGAGCCCGTCAATCAGGTCCAGCGAAGCAAAACTCATAGCGCGTCGCTCCATAAAGTGAGGGCTTGGCGGACTTGTTCGTCCGTTAATGAAAGCAGGTTGTCGCCAACGTACCATTCGGTATAGCTTGTGCCCGGCAGCTGCGCATGGGCCGCGCGGTTCAGCAGCCAGACGCCATGCTGCGCCGCGACTTCGTTGCGCATCCGTAGCAGGCGGTCACGCTCTACCGGCACATGGATATGCAGCATGTTCGCATGCGGCTGCGAGGGATTGGCGCGCAGACGGGGATAGTCGCGCAGGGTGTCGTACAGCCATTGCGTGCGGCGGAAATAGTCGGCCATGGCAGCCAGGCGCGCATCGAACTGCATGGCAGCGGCGACCACGTATGGCGTGCGGTGGATCACATTGCCGCCCTGGCGGCGGAACCATTCCTGGGCGCGGGCGATGAAGGCACGGCTGCCCAGCAGCATGGCGCCGCCCAGACCGCCAATGCCTTTGTAAAGAGAAACGTAGACGCTGTCGAAGCCCGCCGCCAGTTCGGCCGGCGGGCGGCCATAGCCGACGGCAGCTTCCCACAGGCGGGCGCCGTCCATGTGCAAGTGGATGCCTTGTGCGCGGCAGTGGGCCTTGATTCCTTCCAGTTCGTCCCAGCGCGGCGACTGGCCGCCCAGTTCGCGCGCCGGCAATTCCAGCGATACGGCAGCCAGCCGGTCGGGCACGGCCTGCAATTCGCCAAGGGTGAATGGACGGTGCAGGTCGCCCAGCTGGATGGCCTGGAAATGGTCCAGCAACTGGTGGTTGCTGCGTTCATGCCTGAAAATGTGCGCCGTCGGGTGCAGCGCCACCAGGCGGCTGCCGCGCTCCATGCAAGCCAGGCGCAGTGCGGTGACCTGGGTCATGGTGCCAGTGATGCAGAAGGTTCCGGCCTCAAAGCCCAGCAGGTCGGCGATTTTCTGTTCGAAGGACTGAATCAGCTCACCTTCGCCATACACGTCGTGGGCGATGCCGTTTGCCTCGCACCATGCGGCCATGGCGGCAAAGGTCTCCGCCGGCGCCGGCTGGCGGTGGCCGGGCAGGACGGTGTGGCAGGCCTGGCGCAGTTCAGCGTCTGTCACGTAGCGCCTCAATGGGTGACGTGGACATTGTGGAACTGCAGCGCCGCCAGGTTGGCGTAGATGCCGCCCAGCGCCACCAGCGATTGGTGGGTGCCGGTTTCGACGATCTTGCCGTCTTCCATGACGATGATGCGGTCGGCGCGCTGCACGGTGGCCAGGCGGTGCGCGATGATGACCGTGGTGCGGCCGACCATGGCCGCCTCCAGGGCGCCCTGCACCAGGCGTTCGGATTCGGCATCCAGCGCGCTGGTCGCTTCATCCAGCAGCAGCAACGGAGGATTCTTCAGCAGCGCGCGTGCGATTGCGATACGCTGGCGTTGACCGCCGGACAGGCGCACACCGCGCTCGCCGAGGAAGGACTTGTAGCCATTCGGCAGGCGCTCGATGAACTCGTGGGCGGCGGCCAGGCGCGCGGCCTGGATGACTTCCTGGTCGGTGGCGTCGGCACGGCCGTAGCGGATGTTCTCCATCGCGTCGGCGGAGAAGATGACCGTATCCTGGGGCACGATGCCGATGGCGCCGCGCAGCGTGTGCAGGTCCAGCAGGCGGATATCGGTGCCGTCGAGGCGGATCGCGCCCGATTGCGGATCGTAGAAACGCAGCAGCATCTGGAACAGGGTGGTCTTGCCCGCGCCGGAAGGTCCGACCACGGCGATGGTTTCGCCCGGCTTGATGTCGAGCGTCACGTGGTCCAGCGCCAGGGTGTCCGGGCGCGACGGGTAGCTGAAGGACACCTCGGACAGGCTCAGGGCCGCGCCATTGGCGGCGCGCGGTGGCAGGGCCTGTGGTTGCGCAGGATTCTGGATGTCGGAGCGCACCGCCAGCAACTCCAGCAGGCGTTCGGTGGCGCCGGCGGCGCGCTGCGCTTCGCCCATCACTTCGGACAAGGCGCCAATCGCGCCGGCCACGATGGAGGCGTAAAGAATGAACTGGCCCAGGTCGCCGCCAGTCATGGAGCCTTCCAGCACGGCATGGGCGCCGAGCCACAGCACGAACACGATGGTGCCGAATACCAGCACGATGGCCAGCATGGTCAGGAAAGCACGCGCCTGGATGCGGCGCATGGCGGTGCTGAACGCTCCTTCGACGGAGCCGCCGAAGCGCTTGGCTTCCAGCCCTTCATGGGTGAACGCTTGCACGGTAGGCATGGCGTTCAGGATTTCTCCGGCCATGGCGGAAGCATCGGCCACGCGGTCCTGCGAATCGCGCGACAGCTTGCGCACGCGGCGGCCGAAGATCACGATCGGCAGCACGGTCAGCACCAGCAGGCCGATGATGATGGAAGACAGTTTGGGGCTGGTAATGAAGAGCATCACCAGGCCGCCCAGGAACAGCAGCACATTGCGCAGCGCCATCGAAATGCTGGTGCCAACCACGCTCTGGATCAGGGTGGTGTCGGTGGTTAGGCGCGACAGCACTTCGCCGGTCTTGGTGGTCTCGAAGAATTCCGGGCTTTGCTGCACCACGTGCGAGTACACCGCATTGCGGATATCGGCGGTGACCCGCTCGCCCAGCCAGGAAACGCTGTAGAAGCGCGCCGCCGTGGCAAGCGCCAGCACCGTCGCAACCGCGAACAGGGCCAGGAACACCTCGTTCACGTGGGCCGCGCTGCGCACGCCTGCGTTGGCGCCGAAGCCCAGGTCGATCATCTGCTTGAAGGCATAGGGAATCGCCAGCGTGGAGGCAGCGGCAACCACCAGTGCGATGCCGGCAATGACGAAACGGTTGCGGTAAGGCTTGAGGAAGGGCAGCAGGCCCCTGAAGGCGGCCAGGCTGCCTTTCTTGAGTTCTCGGGCTTCAGGCTGGCCGTTGTTGGTGGTGCTCATTGCGTATTCTACGTTCTTGTTCAAAGTTTCATCGGACGGACATAGCCCGTCAACTCCAGGTAGCCGCGTCCCGCCGGCTTGCCGCCCCGCGCAACGGTCACTGCGCCTTCCCAGTACACCGCACCGGTTGAGCGGCGCGAATCCAGTTCCTGGTCCTGCTGCAAAGGACTGACCTGCCACTGTTCGGGGCCGGTGGAAATCAGGGTGGCGACGGGATACTCGGCTTGGGTGCGCGGCGATTTCCAGCGCACCTGCGGGGTAAAACTGACCTGGTCCTGCGAATAGTGCGTGATCTTACCGGATGCATCGCGCCATGTCGCGTGGGCCCATAGTTTAGCACCTTGGCGGTCCCTTATCTGGAATGCCATCAGGGCGCCGCCATCGTTCAAATTGATGCCGGCCCAGTCCCAGCCGGCGGCAGCCGAATCGAGCACCTGGCTTGACCATTCATGATCGAGCCAGGTCACGCCCTGCACCGCTTGCGCTGCGGCGTTGCGGCGTTTTAGCGTACCGCTGGTGCGCAGTTGGGGCTTGCTATAGTAATAACTCGCCTGTTCGGGTTTGGGACCTTTGCGCGAGAATCCGGCGTCGCCTTGCAGCAGCACGGGCTGGGTCGGCTGCAGCTCCAGGGCGAGTGTGAATTCGGCGGCATCGATGTCGACATGATAAGTTCCGTTGGCGGCGCGCCGCATGCGCCAGCCGTCCAGCTGCACGTCGGTGTCCTGCGTCGCGGCACTGGCCAGGCCAAAGCCGGCGCGGGCGGTGCGCTGGTCGTGCAGCAGCTTGCCCTGCGAAGGGTCGGAAAGTGCAACGTGGGCGACGATGATGTCCTTCGGTGCGAACTGGCTTGGGTTGTCGCGGCCATGGCCGGTACTGCTGCGGAAGAAGGTCACCTGGTAGCCGAGCTGACGGCCCTCGTTCGTGTCCAGCCAGCCGGTGGCGTACCACCATTCGGTCTTGAAGCCTGGGTGGGCGCCAAAGTCGCGCGGGAACTGGAGCTGGACGCCGGGTGTGACAGGCGTGAAGTCCGCGGCGCGCAGCGGCAGGTTGATCGCCATCGCCAGCAGGAAGCAAAGCAGGGCGCGCATTACCAGTCCTCCCTCACGGCACGGATTGGGCCGCCGGATAGCGCCTGCCGGCCGGCGACCAGTGCGGTTGCCGCCGAAGACAGCAGCAGGGCCAGGGCGACGGTGGCCAGCAGCGGCCAGGGATAGTGCATTTGCATTGTCCAGTGGAAGGATTGCGGGTTAATGACGTGGACCAGCACCAGGCTGATGACCCAGCCGAGCGCGAAGCCGGCCAGGATGCCGAGGGTGGTCAGGGCGCCCCCTTCCAGCGCCAGGATGCCGAGTACCTGGCCGCGCGTAACGCCCACGTGGCGCAGCATGCCGAATTCGCGCGCCCTGGCCAGGGTCTGGGCGGAGAAAGTGGCGGCCACGCCGAACAGGCCGATCACGATGGCGATGGCTTCCAGCAGGTAGGTCACGGCAAAGCTGCGGTCGAAGATCTTCAGTGTCAGGTTGCGGATTTCCGAAGGGACGCTGGTTTCGACCAGTTCGCCGAAGGGGAGTTTGCGGATGGCTTCCTGCACCTGTGCTGCGCTGGTGTTTTTGGCGAGCCAGATGGCGGCATCGCCGGCGTCACGGTCGCCGGTCATGCGGATGTAGTCGGAGCGGCGCACGATGACGGCGCCACCGGCGCGGGCGTAGTCGCGCCAGATACCGGCCACGCGGAATTGGCGTGGTTCGCCTTGCAGGGGCAGACGCAGCGTGGCGCCGCGCTGCAGGCCGTACAGGTCGGACATCGCTTCCGATACCCAGGCCGGAGGCAGCGCCGGCGCCCACGTCCCAGGGAGCTCCGATTCGCCCACAAGGACCATCGCGCGGCCCGGATCGGCCGGATCGACATCGCGCGCCAGCACGGCGACGTTGGCGCGGTCGGGCGCCAGCGAAACAGAACGCACGCGCAGGAATTCGATGCGGGCGACGCCCGGCACTGCGCGCAGTGCTTCCTGCTCGGCGGGGGAAAGGCCGCCCGTGGTTCCCGCCGATGAACTGCGCGCATACACGTCGGCAGGCAGGATACGCAGCACCCACTCGTCGACCGAGGTGCGGAAGCTGGCAACCATGATGGCCATCGCCACCATCAGGCTGAAACTGGCCAGCACGCCACCCAGCGCAATGCCCGCCTGGCCGGATGCGTTGGCAAGCCGCGCCAGCGCCAGCGCGCGCACGGGGTTGGCCGCAGCGCGCAGGATGCCGCGTCCGGGCGCCGCGCTGCGGGAGAGGGAGGTGAAGGCAATGGAGGACAGCCGCGGCATCAGGGCGATGGCGCCAACCAGCAGCAGTGCGATGGACAGGTATCCAAAGATCGGCAGCTCGAACACCGGCGGTGCAAACACCATCGCGCCGGCTGCGGCGAGGCAGAGCAGTCCTGGCCAAGGGCGCGAGAGCGGGCGCAAGGCCGTTTCATCGGTGCCGGCCTTGAGCGCCACGGCAGGCCGCGCGCGGGCCGCATCGAAAGCCGGCGCCAGGCCGCCCAGCAACGCCACGCCCAGCCCGAGCGCAAAGTAGGCCAGGGCAGCTACCGGAGCCCATTGCACGCTTGGCTGGACGCCGGCAAAATAGCCCGCACCAAGGTCGCCTCCAAACAGCCGCAATACGGCGGCCGCCAGCGCATAGCCGCCAGCCACGCCGAGCGCCGAGCCGATACTGCCCAACAGCGCGCCTTCCAGCAGCACCTGGCGAATCAGCTGTCGCCGTTCCAGTCCCAGCACACGCAGCAGCGCAAACTCGCTGCGGCGCCGAAGTACGGACAGGGCTTGCGAGGAAAACACGAGAAAAGCGCCAGTGAACAGCGCCACCAGGGCGAGCACGCTCAGGTTGACGC
>JBCNOX010000024.1:0-21124 GCA_039593645.1 Pseudoduganella sp. | reverse complement strand
GACAGCTGCCGGCCGGCGCCCTCGCGCTCCTTGAATACAAGAGTGGCGCCGCGATAATGGTCGCGCGCCACGGCCGCCTTGGTGGCAACCAGGGGGATGCTGCGGTCGACCTTCACGTCCTTGCGGCTTTGCAGCGCCAGGGCCCCAAAATCGGCGGCGCCGTCCAGTTCAAGGCCCAGCGGCGACGGCGCAATCAGCTCTTTGCCGCCGCGCGTGACGCTGAAGCGGCTGCCGTCGTCCTCGATCCGGATGGCGACCCGTCCATCCGGAGACGTGACAGTTGCCGCGCCGGCTGCGGACACGAACGTAGCCGCGACTGCAGCTGCAAGCAATGTCAGGGAATATTTCATGAGTTCAGTGTGATGAAACCGCCATCGATCGGATAATCGCTGCCGGTGATGAATGACGCAGCATCGCTGCAAAGGTAGAGCGCCAGCGCCGCCACTTCTTCCGGCTGCGCCATGCGCCCGATTGGCTGGGTTCTGGACAGGCGTTCGAACATCTCGGCTTCCCTGCCTGGGTATTGGCGGGCCAGGAAACCATCGACAAATGGCGTATGCACGCGGCCCGGCGAGATCGAGTTGCAGCGGATGCCGTCCTGCAGGTAGTCCTTCGCCACGGACAGGGTCATCGCCATCACCGCCCCCTTTGCCGCGGAATAGGCAAAACGCTCGGCCACGGCGACCCACGCCGCCACCGATGCCATGTTCAGGATCACGCCACCGCCCCGCTCCCGCAAACAAGGAATCGCCGCGTGCAGGCAGTTGTAGACGCCTTTCACGTTGACGTTCATGACGCGGTCGAAGTCCGCCTCGCTGGTGTTGTCCGCCTTGCCGATGTGCGCGACACCGGCATTGTTGACCAGGATGTCGATCGGGCCGATGGCTGCGAATACTTCCTGTACGGCTGCCTGCTGCGACACGTCGCAGGGGTGGGCTTGGGCCTCACCGCCGGCAGCATGGATTTCGGCGGCCACGGTGGAACAGGCCTCGTCGCTGACATCGACTAGGTGGACCAGAGCGCCCTGGCGTGCAAACAGCAGCGCAATCGCCCTGCCAATGCCGCTGCCGCCACCAGTGACGATGGCGATCTTCCGGTTCAGTTCAAACATGTTGCAATGCTCCGTCAGGGGAAATGGCCGCTTGCGGCTGCGGCTCCCGTGCTGCCGTGCGTGCGAACCACGCGATTACCAGGAAGCACAGCAAAGGTGCGGCATAGCCGTATTGCAGGTTGCCGGTCGCATCGCTGATCCAGCCGAACAACAGCGGCAGCACGGCGCCGCCCACGATGCTCATGATGATCAGGCTACTGCCCATTTCCGTGTCGGCCCCGGCATCGCGGATGCCCAGCGCGAAAATGGTGGGGAACATGATGGACATGAAGAACGCAATCGCGATCACTGCGGCCACGCTCGGCAAGCCGCTGGCGAGCATGGCAACGATGGACAGGACGGCACACGCCAGCGCGTAAGTGAACAGCAGGCGGGCCGAGGCGAAATATTTCATCAGCCAGGTGCCGGCAAAGCGGCCGCTGACGAAGGCCAGGCCGCAGCCCCAGCCCAGGTAGTCTGCCGCGGCGACTTGCGAGATGCCGGCCGCCTGCGATGCAAACAGGATGAAGAAGCTGAACACGCAGACCTGTGCGCCGACGTAGAAGAACTGCGCGATCGCCGCGCGCCGGATCGACGGCCTGCGCAAGGCCTGCGCCAGCGCCGTCCCGGCCGGGACGGTGGGTGCGGCCGCGCCGGTCCCACCCAGCGCGGGCATCTTCAGGAAGTAGAAGATCACCGCGATCACCATGATGACCAGCGCGATTGCCAGGTACGGTCCCTTGACGCTGGCCGCTTCGGCCGCCAGCGTTGCCTGGCGCATGGCTTCGGACATCGACTGCAGTTGTTCATCAGGCACGCCTTCCACCAGGATCAGGCGCGCGCCAACGATCGGCGCCAGCGTCGCCGCCAGTCCGTTGAATGACTGCGCCAGGTTCAGGCGCTGGACGGCACGTTCCGGCCGTCCCAGCATCGAGATATACGGGTTGGCCGCGGTCTCCAGCACCGCCAGGCCGCATGCGATGATGAACAATGCCGCAAGGAAGAAGGCATAGCGGTGGGTATCGGCAGCCGGAATGAACAGCAAGGCGCCGGCCGCAAACATCAGCAGGCCCAGAATCATCGCCCACTTGTAGCCCACCCGGCGGATCATCATTCCCGCCGGCAGCGCCATCACGAAATACGCGATAAAGACCGCCGAGTCGACCAGCGCCGATTGCAGCACGCTCAGGCTGAAGGAGCGCCGCAAGTGCGGGATCAGGATCGGATCGAGGTTATGGACAAAGCCCCACATGAAGAACAGTGAGGTGATCATGGCAAAGGCAAAGGTCTGGCTTTGCCGGCTTCCTGCTTCACTCATGGCGGTGTCTCCGTTGCGGCACGCTTGGCGGCGCCTTGTGGTTTTTGATTGGGTCAGCCGTCGATCAGCGCCGGATCCCAGGCGTGTACGGTCTGGTTTTGCAGTCCAAGGCCTTCGATGCCCAAGGCGATGCGGTCACCCGCACGCAGGTATACCGGCTCCGGCTTCTGGCCCAAGCCGACGCCAGGCGGGGTGCCGGTGCTGATCACATCACCTGGATTGAGCGTCATGAAGCGGCTGATATAGCTCACCAGTTCCGCCACCGAAAACACCATGGTGCGGGTGTTCCCGCTTTGGTAACGCTTGCCGTTTACGTCCAGCCACATGTCGAGATTCTGCGGGTCCGGCACTTCATCGGCCGTCACCAGCCACGGACCGACCGGGCCGAAAGTGTCGCAGCCCTTGCCCTTGTCCCACTGGCCGCCGCGCTCGAGCTGGTACTCGCGTTCGGACAGGTCGTTGACCACGCAATAGCCCGCCACATAATCCAATGCTTCTTCGACCTCCACATAGCGCGCACGCGTGCCGATCACCACGCCCAACTCCACTTCCCAGTCGCTCTTGACGGAATCGCGCGGCAGCACCACCGCATCGTTGCAGCCGATGATCGCGCTGGTGGCCTTGGTAAACAGGACCGGCTCCGACGGCACGTCCATGCCCGATTCGGCCGCGTGGTCGGAATAATTCAAGCCCACGCAGATCATCTTGCCGATATCGGCCACGATGGGCGCCATGCGCACCGCACCAACCACTGCCGGCAAATGGGACGGGTCGACCGATGCCAGCTTGTCCAGGGCGGCCCGGCCGAGATGCTCCGAAGTCAGGTCAGGCAACAGGCCGGACAGGTCGCGCAGGACGCCCTGCGCATCGAGCAGGCCAGGTTTCTCAAAGCCCTTCGGGCCAAATCGCAGCAATTTCATGGTTTTCCTTGGTACGTCAGGTCAAAAAGCTCAGGATTTCAGGCAGCCTGCGGGGTCGGCGCATGGCGGTCGAGCAGGCCCCGCCTCACCAGGTCCTGCCACAGGCCTTGCGGCAGTTGCTGCGCAAACCAGGCAGCGTTCTGCCGCAACTGCTCCGGGCTATGGGCGCCGGTCACGCAGGACACCACCGCCGGATGGGCCATGGGAAACTGCAAGGCAGCAGCCTGGATCGGTGCCGAGTGCTCGCGGCAGACGGCCTCGATCGCTTCGACGCGGGCAATGACCCGGGCCGGCGCGTCTTCATAGTTGAATTTCCGGGTGCCGGCCAGGATGCCGGAATTGAATGGCCCGCCGATAATGATGCCGATGCCACGCTCGGCGCACAGGTCCAGCAAAGGCCGCCGCGCCGCCTGCTCCAGCAAGGTGTAGCGCCCTGCCAGCAGCGCGCAGTCGATATCGCAGGCCTCGATCGCATCGGCTACCACCTTCCATTCGTTGACGCCAAGGCCGATGGCGCCAACGCTGCCGCCATCGCGCAACTGGGTCAGCGCACGGAAGCCGCCGCCGTGGGTCAGCTGCTTCCAATAGTGGTTGTGCAGCGATCCATGGGTGGCCTGGCCAATGTCATGCACATACAGGATGTCGATGCGGTCCAGGCAGAGTCGCCGCAGGCTGTCCTGGTGCGAGCGCAGGATGCCGTCGTAGGTATAGTCGAAATGCGGCCGGAACGGCAAAGGCCTGGCCCAGCCGTTCTCGCCTGGCTGCACGCCGGCGTCGAGCCGCATCAGACGCCCGGCCTTGGTGCTGATCACATAGCTGTCGCGGTCACGCTCGCGCAAGGCGCTGCCCAGCCGCAGCTCGGACAGCGTGTAGCCGTAATAAGGCGCTGTATCGAAGTAGCGGATACCGGCCGCCCACGCCTCATCGACAATGGCGTGCGCTTCGGCGTCGCTGATGGCCTGGTACAAGCCGCCGAGCTGGGCGCAGCCCAGGCCCATGGCGCTCAACTCAATACCGCTGCGCGGCAGCTTGTGTTTATCGCTGGCGAGGGCCATGTCATCCCTGCTTCAAAGGGAAGCATCCCGGGCCGGAAGGCTCGAACTGCTTGTACGTCAGGATGAACTCCTGGTGGCCCAGGGCTTCCGAGCAGCTTTGCTCGCCGTTCGCCACGCGCGCAACCAGGTCGACGATCTCGCTGCCAACTTGCTGCAGGGACGCCTCGCCGGTCAGGATGCGGCCCGCATTCACGTCCATGTCTTCGGACAGCCGCTCGTAGGTCGCAGGATTGGCGCACACCTTGATCACCGGCGAAATCGCCGAACCCACCACGGAACCGCGCCCGGTAGTGAACAGCGTCAGGTGGGCACCGCAGGCGATCAGCTCCACGATTTCCGCATTGTCCGAAATATTCGGGAAGCCGAAGCGCACTTCGCCATCGGGCACGACGTCCAGCAGATACAGGCCGCCGCCTGAAGGCTGGTCGCCCGGTTTCAGGATGCCGCTGATCGGCGACGCGCCGCTCTTGGCATAGGCGCCCAGCGATTTTTCTTCCAGCGTCGTCAGGCCGCCCTCCGCATTGCCGGGAGCAAAGCTGCCGTGGCCCAGCACCGTGTAGTATCGGGCCGCCTTGTCCACGCAAGCCACGATGGCGTCTCCCAGTTCCGGCGTGGCGGCGCGCCGCTTCATGTGGAATTCGCAGCCGACCAGTTCACCGGTTTCCTCGAAAATGCAGGCCGCACCTGCCGCCACCAGCTGGTCGAATGCCACGCCAACGGCGGGATTGGCGGTGATGCCGCTGGTGCTGTCCGAGCCGCCGCAGATGGTGGCCACCACCAGTTCACTCGCCGCCATCGGCACGCGCTGCTGCGGCGCCAGCGAATCCAGCGCCCAGCGCACCCATTCCACGCCGTCCGCCACGCTGGTGCGCGTGCCGCGGTTCTGCTGGATGGTGATGGTGTGGACCGGCCGGCCGCTGGCGGCTGCTGCCGCCTCAAGGCTGCTGCGGTCGAAGCTTTCGCAGCCCAGCGAAACGATCAGCGCCGCGCCCACGTTGGGATGGGTGACCAGGCGCTTCATCACCTTGTCGGCGTATTCGTTCGGATAGCAGCCCGGGAAACCGATCAGGTGCACCTCCTGCCCGGGGAAGGCATTGACGATCAGGCGCGCCACGTGATGGGCGCATTCGACGGTGTAGGCCACCGCGACGATGTTGCGGATCCCCTTGCGGCCGTCGGCGCGCAGGTAGCCCGACAGTGCAGGCATGGAGGTACTCATGTCAGTGGCCATTTCCGATAAAGGCATGGGCGTCGGGGCCCAGGGTGTAGGTGGGGATGTAATCGCTGGCCAGGTTATGCGTATGCAGCATGGCGCCCTGCGCGACTGCGGCCGTGACGCTGCCGATCAGGGCGCCGTAGCGCAGCACCTTGTCGCCGGGCTTCAGTGCGATGCGCGCCACCTTGTAACCCAGGGGGATATCTTCCGGCACGGTCACTTCCACGCCATCGATGCTTACTGCTTCCCCGGCGCCGAGCGCGGTACGCGCGATCAGGCAATTGTCTTCCGGCGACATCAGCAGCAGCCGCGATGCGCTGGGCGGCAAGGTGGAGGACATGGCGGCTTCCCCTCCTCAGTCCATGTGGAAAACGGGGGCCATCATGGCCCAGTGCTCGCCTTCGGCGCGGCTGGCAAGGGGCAGTTGGCAAGGGCCGCACAAGTTCCACCAGCGCTGGGTTTCCCGGTCGGCCGCGATCCGCTTCATGTCCGCATCGAAGTCAACGCCGTGGTATTCCCAGTAGCCAAACAGGAGGTTTTCCGGCTCCCGCAGGAAGATCGTGTAATTGCGTACATTGGCCTGCTGCAGTGTCGCCAGCACCTGTGGCCAGACCGCCGCATGCAGCGTCTTGTACTCTGCGATCTTGTCGGCGGCAATGCCGATCACCATCCCCATTCGTTGCATTCCACCGCTCCTTATGTACGTCATATATTTCGTCCAATTCAGCTTGCAACGATTGTGCAAGCGGCGGCACCGCACGGGCAATTGCGAAAATCACCAGGAAAGGGAACGATATTTCACACGGCTGAACAGATCCGCCTCACGTCACCTCACGGAGATCGCGGAAGCAGGCGAATCGAGCTGCAGGGCAATCACGGTATCGATCGGATCGCGCACGTTTTGCGGCACCGTGATCGCCAGGCCGTTGGCGGACTGGCTGAATTCGGCCTTTCCGCCGCCGAGCAGCGTTGCGCGCAGGACCTTGGCCGGAATTGCCGGCAGCATGAGCTTCTCGTTCGGCCACTTCATCACGTGGAGGTAGATGGTGTTGCCGCTGCGCGTAGAGCTGCCGTACTCGCCCGGCAGGAAAGGACCGCCGCGCGTGCCGTAAATGCTCTTGCCGTACTTATCCAGCCAGCCGCCAATCTCGCGCAGACGCTGCGCCTGGTCAGGGTCAATTCTGCCGTCGGGCCCCGGGCCGACGTTCAGGAGCAGGTTGCCGTCGCGACCGGCGACATTTGCCAGGAGCTGGATGTAATGCTTCAACGGCTTCGGCTTCATATTCGGCTGGTAGCCCCACGCGCCGGCGATGGTCGTGCACAGCTCCCATGGATGACGGTCGTCGTAATCACCCAGCGCGCCGTCGCCCTCACGCGAATGAAAGTCCTCCGGCATGTCGGCGCGGCCGTTGACCAGGACCTGCGGCTGCAACTGGCGCATCTTCGCGTAGACCTGCTCCGAGCCCCAACTGAACCCGCCCTTGTAATGCTTGCCGGGGGCACGCTTCTTCCATCCGACGCCCCATTCCGCGCCATCCCAGTCGCCGCCGAAATTCAGCCAGTCAGCCTCGCCGCCGTCGAACCACAGGACGTCGATCTTCCCGTAGTTGGACATCAAGCGTTCGATCTGGCGATGATATTGGCTGCGCATGGCTTCCGCGTTCTCCCGCTGCAGGTCCGGGAAGAAGAACCCCGGATAGCGCCAGTCCAGCGGCGAGTAGTACAGACCAACGCCCAGGCCGGCCTTGCGCACCGCTTTCACGTAGTCGGCGACAAAGTCGCGATGCGCGGCGGTATTGACGCTGGTGAAAGGATTGTCGCCGTCGTCGAACATCGCGAAACCGTCATGGTGGCGCGAGGTCATGACCATATACTTCATCCCAGCCGCCTTGGCCAGTTGCGCCCATTCGTCCGGATTGAACTTGTCGGGCTTGAACTGGTCGGCCAGCTTGGCATACTCCCCCACCGGGATCTTTTCGTTCCATTGCACCCATTCGCCGCGGCCTGGTATGGCATACAGGCCCCAGTGAATGAACATCCCGAAGCGAGCTTGGCGCCACCAGTCGATGCGCGACTCCTGTGCGGCCGCACCGGATGGCTGGCCAGCCGCCTGGGCCATTGCCGGAATCACGGGAATCGTGATCGATGCCGCCAGCAACAGCCCTGCTGTCGTCGCATGCACACGGTGAAGAACTGATTTCATGGCCGCCTCCCAGAATTGATCCCGGCAAGTGTGCTGGCGGCGCCACCGGCGTGGCAATTGCGAAACTCACCAATGACGGGAACAATATTTCGCACGAGGCCCGGCTCCCGCACCTGATATCATGGCAAGGGTGTGCCTTAAATGAGCGTAGTACCCATGCTTGAATCCACCCAACCCGCCGCAGCCCCTTCCTTTCTCCGACAAATCTGCCAGCCGTTCCTGCGCGACCGGTTGATGCACCTGCTGCTGGCCATCGCCATCGTGCTCTCCGTGCTGTCGCCGCATCCGGTGGCGGAATACCGCAACTGGGTCGACTGGAAGACCATCACTACGCTGGCCGGCATGCTGCTGCTCACCACCGGCATTGAAGCGAGCGGCTACCTGGAGCACCTGGGCCGCATCATCATCAACCGCCTGCAGCAGGAACGCGTGCTGGCGATCTTCCTGGTATCGGCGTCCACCGTGCTGTCGACGGTGCTGACCAACGACATCGCGCTCTTTATTGTCGTTCCCCTGACGGTCGGCCTGTCCAGCATTGGCGGCCTGCCGATCGGCCGGCTGGTGATCTTCGAAGCGCTGGCGGTAAATGCCGGTTCCCTGCTGACGCCGATCGGAAACCCGCAGAACATCCTGCTGTGGCAGCGCTCGCACCTGTCTTTTGCCGACTTTACCTGGCAAATGGCGCCGCTCGCGCTGGCGGTCTTCGCCGTGCTGCTGGTGGCGACCTGGTTCTGCTTCCCCAAGCAAACCATCCATGCCGAGTTGAAGGACGATCCCGCCGGCTATCGCACCGGCCTGCTCAGGACTTGCGCGCTGCTCTATCTCGGCTTCCTGGTGACGGTGGAGCTGAATGTCGCCGGCTGGGGCCTGCTTGGCGTGGCAGTTGCCGTGCTGCTGGTGTGCCGGGAAATCATCGCTAAGGTCGACTGGTCGCTGATCCTGGTCTTCGTCCTGATGTTCATCGACATCCGCTTGCTGACGCAGCTGCATGTGGTGCAGGCCTGGGTGGCAGCGATTCCGAGCTTCTCCCAGCTTGAATTGTTCCTGTCAGCCCTGCTCGGGTCCCAGGTAATCAGCAATGTTCCGGCCACCATCCTGCTGGTCCAGTATTCGACGGCTTACAAGGTCATTGCCTATGGCGTGAACGCCGGCGGTTTTGGCCTTGCGATTGGTTCGCTGGCCAACATCATTGCGCTACGCATGGCCCCCGAAAAGAACTTGTGGCTGCGCTTCCATCTGTACTCCTTCCCGTTCCTCATCCTGTCCGGCCTGATCGCCTGGCTGCTGCTGCCTTAGCACGTGTGCGCGGCGCCTTGCCGCCAAGCGACTCGGACAGCATCTCGAACAGGGTCCTGGCGGCAGGCGGCAGGCTGTGGTTACGCTTGCTGATCAGGCCCAATGTCCGATGGATCGCCGGACTCGCCAGGGGTACGCCGACGATCGTGTCCGGCTTCCCTGGCAGCACGGACAAGGCAGGCACCGCCGCCACGCCCATGCCCGCCTCGACCAGCGCGAGGACACCGGACACGTGATTGACCTCGCAAAACACGAAGGGATGCTTCTCCACGCCGGCCAGCGCGGCGTCGATGACACTGCGGTTGCCGCTTGACTTGGCGACCGATAGAAACCGCTCGCCCACCGTATCCTTCCACTTCAGCTCCTTGCGCCGCGCCAAAGGATGGTCGCGCCGCATCGCCAGCACGTAGCGCTCCTCATAAATCGGCTGGAACTCGATCTCCGCGTCTTCCGCCCCAGTGAAGTTGATACCGAAGTCCGCCTCCCCGGCCAGGACCAGATTCAGCACATCCTGCGCACTTTCGTCGTGCACCCGCACCCGGATGCGGGGAAAACGTTCGCTGAACTGCTTCAGCACCTTTGGCAGGAAGTGCCAGACCGCCGACGGAACGCAAGCCAGCGTAACCGATCCGGTACGGTGCGCCGCAAGATCGGCCACACCCAGCACGGCGTCCTCCAGCCCGTCGAGCGCGGTCCTGACGTTGACCAGGAAAGTCTGCCCGACATTCGTCAATTGCACGCGGCGCGTGGTGCGCTCGAACAGCTTTACCCCTAAGCCCTCTTCCAGCTTTTCAATCCGTCGGCTCAATGCCGATTGCGAGAGGAACAGGTCGATTGCGGCCTGGCGGAAGCTGGCGCGTTCTGCGACAGCGACGAAGGCCTGCAAGTCGTGGAGATCGTAATTGATGCGCATGATGCATTAATCTGCTTGAAAATTGCAATTATCAAATTATGCCATTTGGAGGATCATTCATCCACTGAACAACCAGCCTCATCAAGAAGGCGTCCAATAAGGAGACACCGTGCGTCATTCCTGCACCCTTACCGCACTGCTCATGGCCAGCGGCCACTGCCTCGCACAATCAAGTATCGACCTGTATGGCATTGTCGATGCCAGCGTGCGCTCCACCTGGGACCTGGGCGCGAACAATGCGCCCACCCCACCCGGCCGCACCAGGGCCGTCAGCAGCGGCGTCAATCAAACCAGCCGCTGGGGGCTGAAAGGCAAAGAGGCCCTCGGCGGTGGCTGGGCGGCAGTGCTGCGACTGGAGGGCGGCATCAATGCCGACACCGGCGCTTCGGCCAAGAGCGACCGCCTGTTCGACCGCCTGGCCTGGGTCGGACTGGAGTCGCCATACGGTACCGTGGCAGCGGGACGCCAGACCAACCTGCTGTCCGACGCCCTCATTGCCGTCGATCCGATTGGCAAACGCTACGCCGCATTCAATCCGAATATCAACATCGCGGGGCTTAGCAATACTGCGTTCGGCACCCATGCGTTCGGGCGCCAGTACGGCCCGAGCGGCTACGCCGACAACTTCTATCGCCTCGACAATACGGTCAAATACACCGCCAACGCAGGCCCGTGGCAAGCGCGCGCCGCCTGGTCCTTCGGCGAAGTGGCCGGCGACACCTCAGCCTCGTCGAGCCACGGTATCGCGCTGGCTTACCAGCGCCCGGATTGGGTCGTCTCCGGCGCCACCATGCAATTTCGCAGCCGCGAAGACCTGCCGCTTAATGCCTGGACGCTCGGCGCAGCGCTGCGGCTCGCCGGCTGGGAGTTCAAGGCCAACGCCGCGCGTAACAAGGCCGACACCGGACCAGGCAAGTCGGTAGCGCAGCGCGTGCTGTCGGCAGGCGTCAGCCGCGAGGCCTGGCCCGGCCTGCTGGTCACCACGGCCTGGTACAGCGTGCGGCGCGAAGCCACAGGCTATACCGACGACGGCTTCGAGCGCGGCTTCCTGTTCCTCGAAAAGACGCTGGCGCCGCGCACCACCGCCTATGCCGAAGCCGACGTCACCGTCTGGCGCGGCAACGCCGCTGGGCTGACCGCTGCGCGCCCCAACGGCCGTCACGGCCGCGGCCTGACACTCGGCCTCATGCACAAGTTTTAACGCCCATAAAGGAATCACCATGCGTCCACATCACGTAAAAACCAAGGCGCTGTCGGCCCTCGCGGCGCTCGCGCTGTCTGCCGCCGCCCACGCAACCGACATTCACGTCGTCACCTCGGGCGGCTTTGCCCAGGCTTACAAGGATCTCTCCGGCCCCTTCGAACAAACGAGCGGTGACCGCCTGGTATCGGCCTGGGGGCCATCGATGGGAACGACAAAGAACGCAATCCCGGCGCGGCTGGCGCGCGGCGAACAGCTCGACGTGGTCATCATGGTGGGCGATGCGCTCGACAAGCTGATGGAAGAAGGAAAACTTGAGCCGGGCAGCAAGGTGGTGCTGGCCAACTCGCCGATCGCATGCGCCGTCCGGCAGGGTGCCGCGAAACCGGACATCAGCACGGTCGACGGATTGCGGAAAGCGTTCCTGAACGCGTCCCACGTAGCCTATTCCGACAGTGCGAGCGGCGAATACATCAAACGCCAGCTGCTGGAAAAGCTCGGCATCAAGCAGGCAATGGAAGGCAAGGCGGCACAGATCCCGGCCACCCCGGTGGGTGAGATCATTGCCCAAGGCGAGGCGGACTTCGGATGCCAGCAGCGCAGCGAACTGCAGCCGGTGAAGGGCATCGACATCGTCGGCACGCTGCCCGAGGAAGTCCAGCTGCGCACCCAGTTTGCCGGCGCGCTGGTGCGTGGCGCCCGCCATCCGCAAGCCGCACGCCAGCTGCTGCGCTTCCTTGCTTCGCCCGCTAATGCGCCAGCCATCGAGGCAACGGGCCTGGAACCGGTCGCTGTGCAGCATTAAGCCACGTCAATGCGCGTGTCACCTCTGCCAGCCGTCGATTGAAGCGCATGGCATGCTAAGACCGTTGATGCTTCATCGCTTCCAGCTCACCGGCCGCAATGCGCTCTTCGCACGTCGCGATCGAATCGCCTCTTTCGTCAACCTGGCCGGCCGCGCGCTCGGCGTCTGCGCGGCCAGCAGCTACTTCGAGGAAGCCAAGCAAACCATCTGGCAGCGGTGGTTCCAGCATGTCGCGCAGCATGTTACGCAACTCGTCAGGCTCCGGTTGCAGGCCTCGCCGCTGACGCTGGCGAATGTAATGCTGAATTTCAGATTCCTGTTCCGCGCTTAGCGGAAGGCCACGGAAGGAGAACTCGGGTCCAGGTTCGCTCATGACTGTTCTCCAGGTTGGTGACTCAAATCAAGTGTACGCCTTTTCCCGTGCGCGTGTGATTATGCACGGCGCCGTCTTTTCCCATGCGCTGAGATAAGGCTAGCAGCCTTTGCAAGTTCTGAAGATATCGCTAGGCGTTCAGTCCAATGCCAGGTATATTGAAGATGCTGCGTATGAAGCACCGCAAATAGTTGGCGGTCTCTCTCCCGTCTCGCCGAACCCGGCGACTCCCGTCTGATTCCCTCGCTTGTTGACCATGCTCGTTGCCGCTTATTGCCGGAAACGGCCCAACATTTCTTTCTCGAGGCTCTATCATGACTACCCAAACCGGAATCGTTAGATGGTTCAACGAAGCCAAAGGCTTCGGCTTCATCACCCCAGACGCAGGGGGCCATGACTTGTTCGTCCACTTCCAGGACATTCAAGCAAACGGATTCAAATTCCTGACCGAAAACCAACGGGTTTCGTTCGAACACAGCCCTAGCCCCAAAGGCGAAAAGGCCACCAACGTCCGCCCCTCCTGATTACCTGCATGCCGTAGTCCGCTGCGGAAGGTGATCCACTGGCGCAGCCTTCGCAGGCTGAGCTCAAGGCGCAACCGGATCAGAAGCCAAAGGAGTGCAAGATGCGCCGGCATCCAATATCCTGGTACAAGGGCTGGAAGATCACCCTGCACAGCACTAAGTTCCAGTGCCAAGATGGCAGCACGCGCTTCGCCTCAACGGCCCTGCTGGAGCCCATGGCATCGCAACACGACAATTCGCGGCCTTCGATGATTCACATGGACGAATCGTTCACCTCGAGTGCGGAAGCAAACAGCGATGCACTCGACCGCGCCAAACGAGAAATCTTTGCGTCAAGCAGATCTCCGCCCCTGGGCAATGATGGGAAGTGCGGAGATGAAACGAATGATTTAGAGGACCACGAATCAATTTCAAGATTGGCAGCGCGCTTTGAGATCGTCTTTGACGGCAAGCGATATCGATATCGGCAATACCGATATGATCGCTTTGAAGATGCACTCCGTTATGCCAGGGCCGATCATTCAAAGAGCGGCTTTCAGCCTGACGATGCCTTTACGCCCCAATGGGAGCCACGGTACTGTCCTTCGGACGAGGAGAGCCGCGAAATGCGGCGGCTGGGGGTCACTTATATCAACGGGCGCTTCTCTTTCTCCGTCTTCTGTTATGACCGCCTGGCTGACGCACTCGCCTATGCCGGCGCCGCGACGCAACTGAATCCACACAACGGCAAGCGTCCCGACGATTTGAGCGAAGCCGACCTTCCCGCTGCGCCTACAGGCGCCTCACCACGTGGATATTGACCGCGCGCGCACCATACGCCGACTCCTCGACCTCATAAGAGACCAGCTTCTCTTCAAGGCTTCCAACTTGCTGCTCAATGACAAAGTCACCTATCTCGGCACTGACATCGCATCCCCCGGCATCCGGCCTGATCCGCCCGATCCCCTTTAGCCTGCTGAACCAATGGATAGTTCCTGTATGTGTACTCATGTAAAGCTCCTTGCTGTAGACGAACGGGTCCAGTTCTCAAGTAGAGCCAGTGGTCGAGGATCGGACAGGAATGGCGCGGGGCCGAACAGGAAGGAAACAGGACGGTGACAAAGAACCGAAGTAGAAGCGGCAGTGTATAGGAAAACACTGAATTCGCCTAATTGCGTTCGACACCGTGAGCCCCTCCATCCAGGCAAGCTGCACCCCAACCACTGGTAAATTTCATAAAGCCCGCTGGAAGTATTAATAATTGCCAAGGTATCCGGTCGCCCCGACAATTGCTGCGCAGCAACATCAATCGTTGGAAGGATGGCATGAAAAAATTTAAGATGCGGACGATCGTCCTGACGATCATCGCAGCGGGCCTCGCCGCAGGCTGTGGCGGCGACTTGGAAGGTATTGGCAGCAGGGCTATACCAAACAACGCCAACAATACACCGACTTCAAACGGGACTGGCGGCCCGACCGGCCCTGACACCACACCCGGCACTGTCGGTACGCCTGGCACTGACACCACACCCGGCACTGTCAGTACGCCTGGCACTGGCGGCAGCGCGGTTCGCGTTTTCACCCACCCGGGCATTCCGCTCACCCGTTCGGACCTTGACACGCTCAAGGCCTACGTCGACCAGGGCCGGCAACCATGGAAGTCCGCCTACGATAACCTGGTCAACGATGGCCATGCCAAGCTGAGCTTCGTCATGGCCGGGCCCCATGCGAAAGTAAGCCGGGCCCCCGACGAGAACCTCTGGGCATGGCGCAGCGACATGATCGCGGTCTGGAATCTCGCGCGCATGTGGCATTTCACCGGCAACCAGGAATACGCGAAGAAAGCCCACGGCATCCTCATGGCGTGGGCCACTACCCATGTTGAGTTTTCCGGCCGCGAGTCGATGCTTGACCTGGGCGACTACGCTTACCTGTTCGTGGGCGGCGCCGACATCCTGCGCGGCACATGGCCGGGCTGGACGGAAGCCGACACTGCCACAGTGAAGAAATACTTCAAGAACGTGCTGATCCCGGCTTCAAACCCCTATGGCGAACATCAGTTCGGCGCAGCCAACAAGGGAGCGCTGGCCCTGGTCGCCCTTGGTTTGATGCACATCTTTAACGACGATGCGGCGGCGCTGGACAAGGTGGTTTCCCAGGTGCGCACGCTGGCCCACATCGGGCTGCGCAATTCCAACGATCTCGGCATGCTCGGCGACTCCCTGCGCGATCAGGGCCATTTCCATGGCCAGCTCAAATCGCTGACCATGCTTGCCGAGGCGCTGTGGAAGCAAGGCATTGACATCTACTCCGATCTGGACGACCGCCTCCTGGCGTCTGGCGAATATTTCGCGCGGGTGAACGAACTGGTGCCGACCCCTGCACTCCCATTCGGCACCACCGATGCCTATTACATCACTGACATGACCAATCGCGGATGGGGCGGCGGCGGCGGTGGGAACATCATGCTCAATCAGATCTATTCCGCCTATGCCATCCGCAAAGGAATGCAGGCGCCGTTCATCGCACAACGACGCTTGTGGATGCCGGTGGACGCCTACAGCTTCATGTTCTTGAAGGAAGCGGATGCCTCCATTGCAGTGCCTGCACCGCAGCTCCCCCTGCCATCGACGACCGCGCTCACACTGGGTTTGAGCGGCATCGATATCGGCGGCGCCAGCCCAACCGGCACAGCCAGTTATGCCGCGGGCAAATGGACCGTGACGGGGGCCGGAAGCGAGATCTGGGGCAATAACGACAGCTGCCACTTCGCCTACAAGGCCCTGGTCGGCGATGGCGCCATCATCGCCAAGGTTGAATCGGTCGGGGACACCGGCCCGTCTGCCAAAGCGGGCGTGATGATACGCACCAGCCTTGACCAAGGCGCCCCGCGTGCCTGGATGGCCATCGCCAACCGTGGCGAGGCCGAACAGAATATGCGGAATCTCACGGTATACGGCGGCAGCTACTACGCGAACAAAGTCCTTCCCATTGCAAACACTACAGCCTCGTATTGGCTGAAGCTCGAACGCATCGGCAACGTCATCACCGGCTACCTGTCGCCCGATGGCACCAACTGGGCTGCCACGGACCTGGGCCGCATCGACGGCCCCCTGCCGGCCACGATCTATGTGGGCCTGGTGGTCTCGTCGACCGCCAACGGCACGCCGAACCGCTCAGTCTTCAGCAACGTGCAGATCACCGGAGGCGACGGCAATGCGCCGCCCCTGATCCCGGCAGCGCCAGCCGCACTGCTTGCCGCGCCGGGCGATGGCGCCGTTCCGCTGCGCTGGCAGCGCTCATTCGGCGCCACGCGCTACATCGTGAAGCGCGCCACGGCCAGCGGCGGCCCTTACACGACCATCGCAACGGACGTCAAAGGCGGCAGCTACACCGACAAGTCGGTGCACAACGGCGTAACCTACTACTACACCGTCACGGCGGCAAACTCCGCCGGCACCAGCGCCAATTCTCCGGAGGACTCCGCAAAACCGGAACACCCGATGACCAATGTCGCCACCGGCGGCACCGCCAGCGACAGCGCGAACAACGCCGGCAACGCCAGGCGCGCTTTTGACCGCAACTCGGCGACGCAATGGTTCTCCAATGGCGTGACGGGCTGGCTGCAGTACGACCTCGGGCACACGGAGACAGTTCAGCGCTACTCCGTCATCAGTTCCAACAACGCGGTCGCGCGCGATCCGAAAGATTGGCAGCTCCTGGGCTCCAACGATGGCGTGACCTGGCAAACACTCGACGCACAAAACAACCAGGCGTCCACCTGGCCCTACACGCTGAAGAATTACCCGGTCCCGCGACCTGGCGCCTATCGCTACTACCGGCTCAACATCACAGCCAATAATGGCGACACCACCTCCACCGGTCTTGGTGAATTCGGACTGTTCGTTTCCAAGCCTTGAACATGAAAACCATCAAATGCATCGCCGCCCTGGCCGTGGCGAGTGGCCTGACGGCCTGTGGCACCGCCCTGCACGCACCACAGGCACCAGCGACGGCGTTCAACTGGGTATCCAGCCCCCCGCTTATATCGCCGCAAGCTGATCCGGGCCAGACAATCTATGGGGTGAAAGACCCTTCGATCGTCTACGTGAACGGCAAGTACCATGTATTCATGACGACCGCCGGGTCTTCAGGCTGGGGGCTGGCTTACACCAGCTTTGACAAGTGGCCGGAAGCTTCTTCCGCGAAGATTGTCCCACTGGACAAGTCCCCGATGGGACCGGGCTATCGCGCGGCGCCGCAGGTATTCTATTTTGCTCCGCAGAAGACCTGGTACCTGATCTACCAGGGCGCGGACCCGCTTTATTCAACCTCGAACGATATCGGCGACCCCATGTCCTGGAGCGCGCCCAAACCCTTGTTCCCCGTAGTGCCCGACATTATCAAGCCACCGCAAGGGAATGGCTGGCTCGATTTCTGGGTGATCTGCGATGACAAAAAATGCTATCTGTTCAGCACCGATGACCATGGCCGCCTGCTGCGGTCCGAAACCGATATCGGCAGTTTCCCGAACGGCTTCCATAACACCGTCGCGGTCATGAACGAAAAGACGGAGGACTTGTTCGAGGCCAGCAATACCTACCGGATTGCGAACACCCGGACCTACATCACCCTCGTCGAGGCGATGTCGCCGAAGGGGCGCTACTTCCGCATCTGGAAGAGCGATGGCCTCGACGGAAAATGGGAACCGTTTTCCTCGGCGCCAATGAACACCTTCGCCAGCAGCGGCAACGTTGAACGGCTTTGGTCGGATGGCATTTCCCATGGCGAGCTGATTCGGACCAACGCCGATCAAACCATGACAATCGATCCGTGCCGGCCGCTCGAGTATCTGTTCCAAGGTAATGACCCGACGGTGCGCGTCAGCGAATACATTAAGCTCCCCTATCGCCTTGGAGTGATCGCAGCGAAAGGGGAAAATCCGGTAAGCGCGCTCTGTCCGCGGCGCTAGCGTTTCCCGACCGGTTCCAGCGTGACCAGCACCACGTCGTTACTGCGCATCGGCACGGTCAGCGAATAGCCGCCCGACTTGCCGATGCTGACTTCGCGCTCGACTTCGGGCGCATCCTTGGTCAACGCCGTAAGTTTGTCCAGCTGCTCCGGCGACAGCTTGTCCGGCATGCCCATCTCGATGTAGGCCGTGTAAGCGTCGTTGGCGCGGAAGCCGGTGCGGCGCACTTGCAGGCGGTACTTGCCCGGTTTGGCATGGCGGATCGACACTGCCAGCGGTGCGGACGGCGTGGCCGGCAGCACGCGGCTGAAGAAGGAGCGATTGCTGACCGGTTGCTGCGGCAGCTGGAAGTCCCACGCCACCGCGCGCACGGCCTTGCCATCGCTGGCGGCCATCACCTGTCCATCCTGTACCGGAATTTCCTTGCCGCTCAAGGCGTGCAGGTATTTGTACGAGAAGTAAGGCGCCTTGCGCACACCCTGCGGGTTCATCAGGCCGAAGCCGCCTTCAAACGGCTTGTTCTGCGGGCCCGGTTCTTCGAACAGGTCGGTGTAGGTCCAGTAGCTCATGCCCTGCGCCAGGCCCTTCGATCCCTTCAGCTTGCTCAGGATGTAGGCCGCGCCGATATAGGAATCATGCACCCTGTCGCGCGGGTTGTAGCTGGTGCTCCATTCGGTGAAATACAGCGGCAGATGCGGATACTTCGACGCCGCGATTTCTTTGCGTACTTTGCGCACGTCGGCAATAATGGCATCCGGCGCAGGCGACAGCTTGGTGTCTTCCACGCCCTTCTCGTCCAGGAAGCCGCTATCCACGCCATAGGTATGCGTGGTCACGAAGTCGACCGCCGCACCACTTTTGGAGACATGCTCGAGGAATTCGGGCACCCACGCCGCGCCGGCAGTCGACGGGCCGCCTACGCGCAGCGCTGGATCGATGGCCTTGATCGCATTGGCCGTCACGTCATACAGCTCGAAATACGCCTTCTGGTCGGCACGCTCCCAGAATCCATCGAGGTTCGGCTCATTCCAGACTTCGAAGAACCAGCTGCGTACCTCCTCCTTGCCATAGCGTTGCTGGCAGTGCTGGACGAAGGCCGTGACCAAGTCACGCCAGCCATCCAGTTCGGGGTGCGAGGTATTACCCTCCCAGTAGAAGATCTTCGCCTTCGACGTGGCCAGCGCATTGGGTGTGAAGCCCAGTTCGACGAACGGCTTGATCTTGCGCGCCAGCAGGTCGTCATACAGCTTGTCGATGCCGGTCCAGTCGTAGACCAGCTTGCCGTTCTCCTTTTTCACCGTTTGCAGCACGTCATGGAAGATGGC
Source organism: Pseudoduganella sp. (assembly GCA_039593645.1). Taxonomy (GTDB): domain Bacteria; phylum Pseudomonadota; class Gammaproteobacteria; order Burkholderiales; family Burkholderiaceae_D; genus Rugamonas. The sequence continues at coordinate 1,934 of JBCNOX010000024.1, read as the reverse complement.
GTGGAAGCGGATGTAGCGGAAGCCGGTTTCGTCAACCAGGGTCTTGAGCTGGGCCATGCTGTCGTCGCGCCGCAGGGTGCCCGGGTAATCGGAACCGATCGACAGGTCAAAAAAACGGTCCAGCGCTTGCTCCGCCTTGGCCGCATCCAGCACCACCTGGCGCGCCGCCGGTTTGGCGGGCGCGGCGGCCATCGCCACGGAATTCGTTAGGCAGGCAGCGCCCAAGGCTGCGAGATAAATGTGCTGCAGGTGCTTCATCCGTCTGACTCCTGAGTGGTTACTTTTGTATGGTGCGGCCGATGCTATCACCGGGAATCCGGCCTGGGTACGCATGGCGGGCGGCCTGGATTAAATCATTCCGGCGATCGGTGAATTTCATAATTGCGGCGCAGCTGATTAAGGCGCTGTGAAATTTCATTCAGCACATTGGCGTTCTTGAGAATTGCCATGCCTTGCGGCAACACTCACAATCCATCGGGCGGTAAAACACTCTTTGGATGGGATATTATGAAAAAATTAAAAATGCGGGCGATCGTCCTTTCGATCATCGCAGCAGGCCTCGCCGCGGGCTGTGGCGGCGGCTCGGGCGGAAGCAGCAGTACTGGCAGTACGGCCGCACCAAGCAACGCCAGCGCCACACCGCCGTCAAGCGGCACCGGCAGCACACCTGGCACTGGCACTGGTACCGGAACCGATACCGGCAGCACGGGCAACACCGGCAGCACGGACACCAGCGGCGGCACGACGGGCAGCAAGGGCACCACCTGGAATAGCGTGAAATGGGGCGGCGGCGGCTACGTCAGCGGCCTGGTTTTCCATCCGGGCACTGCCAACCTCCTGTACGCGCGCACCGACATCGGCGGCGCCTACCGCTGGAACCAGGCGACGTCGTCCTGGATCCCGCTCACCGACGGCCTGGGCTTCGGCGCGGCCGAGAGCAAATACCACGGCATCGAAAGCATCGCCATCGATCCGAACAACGACCAGCTGGTCTACATGGCGACCGGCATGTACACGTTTGAAGGCAATGGCCGCCTGTACATCTCCAGTGACCGCGGCGACCACTGGACGCACGTCGACCTGCCCTTCCAGCTCGGCGGCAACAACGGCGGCCGCGCGATGGGCGAACGCCTGATGGTTGATCCGAACAAGCCATCGATCCTGTTCTACGGCTCGCGCACGGCCGGCCTGTGGAAGAGCGCAGACTCGGGCAAGACCTGGAGCCAGGTGACGGCGCTGTCGTCTGCCAAGATGACCTCGGACCAGATCAATGCCGCCGGCGGCGGCATGGGCGTCGAGCTCGTAGTGTACGACACCGGGACCAAGGGCAGCGGCACGGCCACCCAGACCATCTACACCGCCATCGCGCCGGACTACGCCAGCGTGGCGGGCCTGAGCGCGAACATGTACAAGTCCACTGACGGCGGCGCAACGTGGACCCCGGTGGCGACCCCGGTGGCCGGCTACCACATCCCGCACATGGTGCGCGCGGCGGACGGCATGTTCTACGTCGTGTTCACCAAGGACGCCGGCCCGGGCGCCGGCGGCCCCGGCCGCCTCTACAAGTTCGACGGCACCAGCTGGACCCTGCTCAAGAGCGTGGACCCGACCAGCGGCACCAACTTCGGCCTCGGCGGCGTATCGGTGCAAGGCAGCGGCGCCACCACCCGCATTGCGCTGGGCGTGACCAACTCCTGGGGCAGCTGGAGCGGCCAGCAGATCGTGCAGCTGTCCGACGACGCCGGCAAGACCTGGCGCGAAATCGAAGCGACCATGCCGGGCGAAACCACCTCGGGCTGGGTCGACGATGTCGAGATCGATCCATTCAACCGCGACCACATCCTGCACGTGCACGGCGGCGGCATCGTGGAAACCAAGAATGCTTCTTCGGCGACCCCGACCTGGAACGGCAACATCACCAACATCGAGGAAAC
>JBCNOX010000239.1:0-7454 GCA_039593645.1 Pseudoduganella sp. | reverse complement strand
CTGGTGGCTGCGCACCTGATCGCGCTGCACGAAGTCGGCTCGTCCAACCCGGACGGCATCGAAGTGAAAGAAAACCTGGGCCCGGACGGCCACCCGGTGGATTCGATTCCTTCGCACCCGTACTACACCGTGCACGACCTGTTCGGCGTGTCCGTATTCCTGACCATCTTCTCGGCCGTGGTGTTCTTCGCGCCTGAGATGGGCGGCTACTTCCTGGAGTACAACAACTTCCTGCCGGGCGATTCGATGAAGACCCCGCCGCACATTGCGCCGACCTGGTACTTCACCGCGTTCTACTCGGTGCTGCGCGCCACCACCTCGGACTTCCTGTGGGTGCTGATGGTGGGCATCGCTGCCTACACCGCCTTCCTGTGGATGAAGTCCAAGCTGTCGAGCATGGTCAAGATCGCGGTCAGCGTGATCGCGCTGCTGATGATCGTTGGCATGCTGCCAGGCGCACTGGATGCGAAATTCTGGGGTGTGGTGTTCTTCGGCGGTTCCGTGGTGATCCTGGCCTTCCTGCCATGGCTCGACCACTCGCCAGTGAAATCGATCCGTTATCGTCCTGACTGGCACAAGTATGTGTACGCCGGCCTGGCCATCGCCTTCGTAGCCTTGGGCTACCTGGGCACCCAGCCGCCAAGCCCAGTTGGCACGATCATCGCTCAGATTGCGACCCTGTACTACTTCAGCTTCTTCCTGCTGATGCCATGGTGGAGCGAGATGGGTACGTTCAAGAAGGTGCCGGACCGCGTTGTGTTCCACGCGCACTAATCGGACGACCAGAACGCTAAGCAAAGGACTAATAAATGATCTTTTCGAAGAAACTGCTGGCCCTCCTGGCCCTGGTACCGGCGCTGGCCTTCGCTAACGAAGGCGGCTTCCCGCTGGAGAAGGCCCCGGACCGCTCGCACAACATGGCTGCCCTGCAAAACGGCGCCAAGCTGTTCGTGAACTACTGCCTGAACTGCCACAATGCGTCGTCCATGCGTTACAACCGCCTGCGCGACCTGGGCCTGAGCGAAGAGCAGATCAAGAACAACCTGCTGTTCACCGGCGAAAAAGTGGGCGAAATGATGACCACCGCCATGCCGGCCAAGGACGCCAAGGCCTGGTTCGGCACCGTACCGCCTGACCTGTCGGTGATCGCGCGCGCCAAGGCAACGCCGTCCAACACCGGCAGCGATTACCTGTACACCTACCTGCGCACCTTCTACAAGGATGACACCCGCCCAACCGGCTTCAACAACATGGTGCTGCCGAACGCGGCCATGCCACACGTGCTGTGGGAGCTGCAGGGCGTGCAGGCTGCCAAGTTTGAAGAAGTGGACGATCCACATGAACACGGCAAGAAAATGCACAAGTTCGTCGGCTTCGAGCAAGTCACGAAAGGCAGCATGAGCAAGCTGGAGTACGACACTGCCGTCGCCGACATTGTTGGCTACATGGAGTGGATGGCCGAGCCAGCCGCGCAGAAGCGCAAGCAGCTGGGTGTATGGGTCCTGATCTTCATGACCATCTTCGCTACCCTGGCATGGCGCCTGAACGCGTCGTACTGGAAAGAAGTTAAATAATTTGCGTGCGCCGGATTGCCGGCGCGTGTTTGCGCCGTCCGGCATGCCGGGCGGCCCAACTGGGGTGAACCGTTCGCGGTCTCGCCCCCTTTGTTTCTAAGGAACTAGGAAAATGATGGTTCTCTATTCGGGCACTACCTGCCCATTCTCCCAGCGCTGCCGCCTGGTCCTGTTCGAAAAGGGCATGGACTTTGAAGTGCGCGATGTTGACCTGTTCAACAAGCCGGAAGACATTTCGACCATGAACCCATATGGCCAGGTACCTATCCTGGTCGAGCGCGAACTGATTTTGTACGAATCGAACATCATCAATGAGTACATCGACGAACGCTTTCCGCATCCGCAGCTGATGCCGGCCGACCCGCTGATGCGCGCCCGTGCCCGCCTGATGCTGTTCAACTTCGAGAAAGAGCTGTTCGTTCACGTGCACACGCTGGAAAGCGAGCGCAACAAGGCGAGCGACAAGAGCCACGACAAGGCCCGTGCAGAAATCCGCGACCGCCTGACCACCCTGGCTCCGCTGTTCCTGAAGAACAAGTACATGCTGGGCGACGAGTTCTCCATGCTGGACGTGGCCGTGGCACCGCTGCTGTGGCGTCTGGACCATTACGGTATCGAGCTGTCGAAGACCGCAGCGCCGCTGATGAAGTACGCCGAGCGTATCTTCTCGCGCCCTGCCTACATCGAAGCGCTGACTCCGTCCGAGAAAGTAATGCGCCGTTAATTGCGGCCCCTGCGGCGCGCCTTTGCTTGCAAAGAGCGCGCCGCAACTTATAGTTTGAACATGGCAGAAATCTCCACCAAGCCCTATATGCTGCGCGCCATCTACGAATGGTGCACCGATTGCGGCTATACCCCCTACCTGGCAGTCAAGGTCGACGCAGCAACCCAGGTCCCGATGGAATACGTGCGGAAGGGCGAGATCGTCCTGAATATCAGCTTCGGCGCCACCTCCGGCCTGAAGATGGATAACGATGCGATCCACTTCCACGCCCGCTTCGGCGGCGTCTCGCGCGAGATCTACGTGCCGGTCAATAACGTGATGGCGATTTACGCCAACGAAAATGGCCAGGGCATGGCGTTTGAACCACTGCTGGGCCAGGCGCCGGCACCGAAAGCGCCGGCTCCGGCCGAAGAAGTTGCGCCAGTTCCGACCCTGTCTTCCGTGCCAAGCACCCCTGCGCCACGCAGCGATGAGGACAATGGACCGGATGACGGCGGCGAGCCACCAAAGAAAGGCGGCCGCCCAACCCTCACTCGCATTAAATAGCGTATAATTCGCGGCGACAGTTTTACAGCCGGCTTAGCTCATCAGGTAGAGCAGTTGATTTGTAATCATCAGGTGGCGGGTTCGAGTCCTGCAGCCGGCACCAGAATAGTGTTATAAAACAAAGGGTTACGAGATTTTTCGTAACCCTTTGTTTTTTTATCTTATGGGCTTTGGGATTCCATGTAGGCATAGTGTAGGCAAAATTTAATGCTCTGCATGGGATACTGTATAAAAATACAGTATGGCAGTGCCGAATTTGTGGCACTATATGCGTAGTGATATGTTTAAACGCATTCTTTGAGGAGGGGATATGGCATATTCAGCAATGACCGTGGCTAACGCCTTCATCAAGCGTGCAAAAGAAGGCCGCCTTCGTAACCTTACGCCGATGAAACTGCAGAAGTTACTCTACTTTCTCCAGTCATGGCATTTGGTTCGCAATGACGAGCCACTGATAAATGACACTTTTCACCGTTGGACTTACGGCCCAGTAATTCCTTCGCTTTACTATGAGTTCAAGGAGTACGGAGCTCAACCTATTGCAACATATGGTGGCCATTTAGCGATGAGAGATGGCGCATATACTCGTGTTCGCACGATTGTGGGTGATAGTGATGAGGATACGTGGAATCTTATTGATGAGATTATTCGCGTATATGGAGATTATTCGGGCGCTCAGCTTTCGGCAATGACGCATACGGCTGATTCGGCATGGTGCGTGTCAGGCCCCGACGACGGTGGAGCGATTCCAGAAGAGTCGATGAAACAGTGCATTTTGAATTCACCTCACTTCTCGCAAGGCCAAACGGCAAATGAGTGAGATGCCAGGTGAGGTCGAAAAAGCGCTAACTCCTTCACACCCAACTCAGACTGTACTTGAAGACGCTGAGGCGCCTGCGGCGAAGCCAAAGAGGAGTCGAAAACCAACTAAAACTGGTGCGATTCCGGCTGGTGCTCCCACCAAAGCTGACTTGGCACAGCAGTTGGAAGTTCCTTCTGACGAGGATGTTCCGCCCCCGAATAAAAAGCACTACTCAGAAAAATATATTGATGAGGATGTGCAAGACTCTCAAGCCAACCGCGATATGCGGCAGCAGTACGCAAGTAAAGCCTACAGCTTAGCGTGGGACAGCATTACTTTCTTGTTTGCTCTCGTCGCTGGCAATGCAGTGTGGACAGCTATTTCTGGTAAGCAAGTCATCAGTGATAAATTGCTGTTCGCGCTAATCACGGGCGTAACAGTGAATGTGCTTGCAGCATTTCTTGGCGTAATTCGCGGCTTGTTCCCTAACGCTTATGGTAAGAAGCCCAAACGGCGTAAAGGGTAGCCACAAGAAATTAAAATGGCTTCACAACGCCTAGGATATTGGCTCGCGATACATTGTACTGACGAGCCAATGCGCTTACGCTTTCGCCAGCAGCACACTTTGCCACAATATCTTCGCGCTGCGATGCGATCGTCTTCGATGGACGGCCGAGGGTTTTTCCTTCACTCTTGGCGCGGGCCAAGCCTGCCTGAGTGCGCTCCACCAACAGATCTCGTTCCATTTCATCCACGGCCGCCAACATGGTCAACATCAACTTGCCGGCGGGGGAGGATCCTCGAGGGCCATCGCAGTCATCGTTTCCATAAATGATCCAGCGAGAACTTGCCGGCGCCTTGGGCGATCAGCGGTAGCAGAAGCGCGGCCCAGCTCAGGTGGGTGGGCCAGGCTTGCGGGTAGACGAAGATCTCGATGACGGCGGTCATTACCAGCAGGCCCAGGGCGGCGAAGCGGGTGAACAGGCCGGCGACCAGCAGGAGCGGCAGCGCGTGTTCGGCGAAGGTTGCCATCGGGGCGGCAATTTCTGGCGGGACCAGGGGCAGCATGTATTCATAGCGGAACAAGTCGATCGTCGAGTCCTTCAGTGTGAACCAGCCTTCGACCTTGGTGCGGCCGGACAGGAAGAAGATTGCGGCGATGCCGAGACGGGCGGCGAGCAGTTGCACGGATGCGGGCAGCAGGCGGGCGGCGAGTGCGTGCAGTGCGGCGATGCTGGTAGAGTTTGCGCCGGTGGCGGGGCGTGCGGCGGCGGGGGATTGGATGTAATTGGTATTCATGGTGGTCTCCATATTGTCAGGTGCGCCAATTGCCTTGGCGTGCGAGTGTTGCGGCGGCGTCGGCGATTTGCTGCGGCGTGGCGCCGGCGGCTAGGCCAATCGTTGGGACATTCGTTGGCGCTGACGCGCCGTCTGCCAGGACGAGGCCGATGATGCGGCTGCGGCGATGTTCGGCGGCAGCGCGCGCTGCCCGGGCGCCTTGGCCGGAGCCGATGAAGACTGCTTCCGGAATGTGCAGGCTGTCAATGAAGGCCAGCAGGTCGTGGACGAGCGTCGCAGCATCGGCATCGCGCAGGGTTGGCAGCAGTACGCGGTAGCCTTGCGCCGCCAGCAGCGATGCGGTTTCGGTGTAGCTCTCGATACTCTCGCCAGCGCTGCGGGCGAGCACAATGGGGCGGCCGTCGTCGGGACCGGCGGTGTGGTAGTTGAGTGCCGGCTGTGCGGCCGCGACGGCGCGCAGCACTTCGGTGGCGCTGCGGATTGGCAGCGCGGCGCCGGCCAAGGCTGGCGCGAAGGCGAGGCTTGCGGTTCCGGCCAGCCCAGTGAGGGCGGAAAGCAGGAACAGGCGGCGGGTTTCATTCATTTTCAACTCCGGTAATGAGTTCGCTGCCAAGCCAGTCGGCCAACATGGCGCCGGCGCTGGCGATGCCTTGCTCTTCACCGACACGCTCCACCAGCAATGTGCACAGGCCGACAAAGCTGCCGTCGCGCTGAAGCTGCGTCAGCGCGGCGTACTCGATTGCGTCGAGCGCGCGCAGGCAGGAGACGAAGCCGCGCCGCCAGACCAGCAGGCCGCTGGGCGCGGGCAGCATTTCACTTTCGGGCGAGCCGCCGTCGCGCAAGGAGAACCACAGGTCGGCGGAGTTGGTAGTCGCGGTGCGAAGGTGTAACGTGGGGGACAGTTGCAACCGGGCTTGATCCCAGTCGATGGCAGCCAGTGCGTCGGCGGCGACTGGTGCGGCGTCCGAGCCGATGAATGCCTGGTCCAGTGCGTGTTCGATCCAGGCCAGTTCGTGCAGGTCGGGATTGTCGGGGAAGAGGGCTTGCAGCGTGTCGCAGAAATCGTCGGCGTAGGCGTCCAATGTCCAGGCATGGGGCGGGCGGCGCTTGATGTGGGCGGCGGCGGCGTGAAGGAAAGCTTCCTCGCCGATGAATGCGCGCAGTTGCGGGTAGCTCTCTTCCAGGCAGCCGACAAGCTGCGCGCGGTAGTTGTTCTGGTAGACAGCGCGGCCCGGGCCAACTGGCACGCCTGTGGCAGGCATGGAGCTGGCCAGCATGGCCTGGAAGTCACTTTGGAGGTCGACGAGATTCATGCTGCCTCCTTATGTGCCGCGAGGGCGCGGGCGATATCAAGTTCAGCCAGCAGGTCGGACAGCGCCGGAATATCGCCATCGCGCTCGATCATGGTGGCAACAGGACCGCAGCGTGCGATGGTCTGCTGGTACAGAGACCAGACAGCATCGTTGACGGCGCTGTCATGCGTGTCGATCAGCAGGCCGTCGCCCTGGCTATGGCCGGCGAGGTGGATCTGGCAGACGCGGTTCATCGGCACGCCGCGCAGGAATTCGAGCGGATCGAAGCCGTGGTTGCTGGCGCTGACGAAGACATTGTTCACGTCCAGCAGCAGGCCGCAGCCGGTGCGCTTGGCCATGGCGGAAATGAATTCCCACTCCGTCATGGTCGATTCAGCGTAGGTCAGGTAGCTCGACGGATTCTCGACGAGCATGGTGCGCCCCAGCGCTTCCTGCGCCTGGTCGATGTTGTGGCAGATGATGTTGAGCGCCTCCTGCGTGTAAGGCAGCGGCAGCAGGTCGTGCGAATTGAAGCGGCCAATGCGCGACCAGCTCAGGTGATCGGAAACAAACATCGGCTCGACCTCCTCAACCAGGGCGCACAGGCGGGCCAGGTAGTCCGGCCGCAAACCGTCGGCCGAACCAAGGGACATCGACACACCATGCAGCACCACGGGATGCTTCTCCCTCACGCGGCGCAGGATATCGCGCGGCTGGCCGCCGGCGACCATGAAGTTCTCCGAGATCACTTCGACGAAATCCACGTCGACGTCGCTTTCGAGGAACTCGCGGTAGTGTTCGCGGCGCAGGCCGAGGCCAAAACGATGGGCGTGCATGATGTGCCTCCGTCAGGGCTTACTTGGTTTCGGTCAGGCTGCCGCCCAGTGCCTTGCACTCGGTCGGGGTTTTCAGCAGCACGCCGTGGCCTTTGCATTCGTTGAGGCCCTTGCAGTCATTCTTGGCGGTAGCGCACAGGCTGGTGCCCTTGCAGGTATTGATGCCGTAGCAGCGGCCTGGTTCTTCCTTCACTTTTTCAGCGGCGAACGATGGTGCGGACAGGGAAGCCAGTGCGATCAGGGCTGCTGCGCCGGCCAGGCCAGCGCGGGTTTTGGTAGCGATGCTCATGATGTATCTCCTTTGGTTGGGGTGGGAATTAAAGGACGCTGAGGGCAGCGTCTTCGATTACTTTCGCGACCGCTTCCGGCTGCGAAACTTGT
>JBCNOX010000238.1:0-7482 GCA_039593645.1 Pseudoduganella sp. | reverse complement strand
TGGAAAACCGCTACGAGCGCGGGCTCGCAAAACTGCATGAAATCGACGGCGAGGCCGGCGCGCGCGTCGTGCAAAGCCTGGGAGACATCGCTCCCGACTTCGCCCGCTACCTGATTGAATTTCCTTTTGGGGACATTTACTCGCGCCCCGGCCTTGACCTGAGATCGCGCGAGATCGCAGTAGTGGCTGCCCTGACTGCAATGGGCAACGCCGCGCCGCAGCTGAAGGTGCACATCCACGCCGCCCTGAACGTCGGCGTCACTCGCGACGAAATCATCGAGACCATCATGCAGATGGCGGTCTACGCTGGCTTCCCTGCCGCCCTCAACGGGCTGATGGCGGCCAAGGAAGTCTTCGCGCAGAAATAGCCTCAACCACGGTTTCCCCCAAAAGCCTTGCGCGCGTCCGGTTGTGGCCAGAGTCAGCCGCAGCCTAAGTTCTGGGCCGTTGATTCAGGTCATGAATGAGGTCAACGAAAGCGCGCAATCCCGCTGGGACGTGGCGACCAGGCGGATAGTACAGTGCAAGGCCATGGTAGCAAGGCGTCCAGTCCTGTAGGACACGCACGAGACGGCCTTCCGCAAGGTCGTCACGCACATACCATTCAGCCAGATATGCGAGGCCGATGCCCGACAAGGCGGCTTCGCGCATCAGGCCAGGCTCGTCGAGCGTGAGCGGCCCGCTGACCTCGACACTCATTGGTTCGCCATGGCGCGCAAACTCCCAACGCGATGGCGCTCCGCTGGGAAACCTGGCCCGGACACAAGGGTGAATGGCGAGATCGGCTGGCGAGACCGGGATCGCGTAGCGTGAGAAGTGCGCAGGCGAGCCGACTACGGTCATCTGGAGATGGCCATCAATCGGTACACGGACCATATCTTGCGGCACGCTTTCGCTCAGGCGTATCCCGGCATCGAAGCCCTCGGCCACAATATCGACCATCCGCCCTTCGGTCACGAGCTCCACGCCCATATCCGGGTAGCGGCGCAGGTACTCCAACACGATGGGCGCAAAGACCATGCGAGCGGCGCCCAGCGAGGCGTTGATCCGCAGAGTGCCAATCGGGGACGCGCGATTGAGCTTGCTCTCCTCCATGGCACCAAGAATCTCGGACACGGCCGGACCAACCCTGGACACGAACTGCTGGCCGGACTCGGTCAGCCCAACACTCCGCGTGGTCCGATGAAACAGGCGAACGCCCAGGCGCATCTCCAGCCCCGCAACGGCATTACTCACGGCGGTGGCCGACATGCCCAGTTCGTCTGCCGCGCGCCGAAAGCTTCGGTGACGCGCGACGGCCAGCACGACCTCAAGGTCAACTAAACCTGATTTTTGCATTGTTCCGATTTTCAAGATAAATCATCAAGCTTTACCCATCTTATCAAAACTATTGGGGCGCCATACACTGCATGCATCCTTCAGACCGGCATATCCAGGAGCGAACATGCACACCATTCGTCATATCTACATCGACGGCGCCTTCGTGGCACCCCATGGCACGGAAACGATTGAAACTCTCAACCCCACCACTGGAACGCCGTTCGCCAGCACGATCCTGGCCGATGCCGAGGATACGCGGCGCGCCATCGCGGCAGCGAAGAAGGCTCTGCCGGCGTTTGCCCGCACCACGGTCGCGGAACGCATTGCCATGCTCAAGCGCCTGCACGCGGCAGTCCTGGCGTGCGCCGGGGCGCTGCGCGAGGCGACGATTGAAGAATACGGCGCACCTGTCGCAAGGGCGACGTGGATCTCCCAACTCGCTGCGCAATCATTCCTCGACGCCGTATCGACTTTGGAGCCCTACGAATTCACCCGGCCGATGGGGGCCTCCACCGTCGTAATGGAAGCCGTGGGCGTTGCCGCCCTGATTACGCCGTGGAATAGCACTGCAGGCTCGATTTGCAGCAAGTTGGCCATGGCCCTCGCGGCAGGCTGCACAACGGTAATCAAGCCGAGCGAATTCAGTCCAGTGCAGAACCGGATCGTTACGGAGGCGATCCATGCGGCCCGATTGCCGGCTGGCGTCGTCAACATCGTCACTGGGCGTGGCGACATCGTTGGCACTGAACTGAGCACGCACCCGGATGTCGCCAAGATCTCGTTTACAGGGTCCACTGCAGTGGGCAAGATCATCCAGCACGCGGCGACTGACACCATGAAGCGCATCCACCTGGCCCTGAGCGGGAAATCCGCGTCGATCATCCTTGATGATGCGGACCTGGCAACGGCGGTGCCGCTCGCACTCAATGCTGCGTTCATGAATAATGGTCAGGCATGCGTTGCGGGGAGCCGGTTGCTGGTGCCTGCGCAGCGCCTGGAAGACGTAGTCAACATGGTCAAAGAATCTGTGGAGCAGATGAAGGTGGGCAATCCGGCCGACCCTGCGACTGTCATTGGCCCGCTGGCGAACAGGAATCAATACGAACGGATTCAGCATTACATCCGGCTGGGGCTGGCGGAAGGTGCAACGCTGGTCGCCGGCGGTGAGGGACATCCGGCGGGGTTCATGACCGGCTATTTCGTCAAACCGACGGTGTTTGCCAATGTACGCATGGAGATGACCATCGCGCGCGAAGAAATCTTCGGTCCGGTGTTGTCGATCATGACGTATGAGAGCGATGAGGAGGCGGTCGCCATGGCCAACGACAGCATATTCGGCTTGCAGGCATACATCATGTCATCGGATCCGATACGGGCAAAGGCAATGGCGGCCAGGTTGCAGGCAGGTCGCGTCATGATCAATACGCTACAGCATGATCCTTTGGCGCCATTCGGCGGATACAAGCAGTCGGGCGTCGGGCGCGAGTACGGGGTGCCTGGCCTGGAATCCTATCTGGAGGCAAAAACGTTGCTTGGATTGGCGTGAAGAATGGCGGGATCGTGACGCTGGGCCGAGAAGAAGCATGAAAAAAAGGGGCAGCAAGAGCTGCCCCATACACCCCCTACAGGTGATAAAACTGGTATGACGGTCAGGCGACGGCGAGTTCCTGCGCCATCCCGCCGGAAGACATTGCTTCCAGCTTCGAGCGGTCGGTAATGCGCAGGTCGCGGTTTTGCAGGACGATCGAGCCATCCTGGCGCAGGCGCGCCAACTGGCGACTCACGCTTTCCACGGTCAGGCCCAGGTAGCCGCCGATGTCTTCGCGCGACATGCGCAGCTGGAAGCTGGTCGAGGAATAGCCGCGCTGAGCGTAACGGCCAGCGAGATTCAGCAGGAACATCGCCAGGCGCTGCTCGGCACGCATATGGCTCAGGAACAGCATGACCGACTGTTCGCGCTGGATTTCGCGGCTCATGGTGCGGTGGAATTGCTGCAGCAGGCCAGGGATCTGCATTACCAGCTCTTGCAAGCGGTTGAACGGGATCTCACAGACTTCACTGTCTTCCAGCGCCACGGCATTGCAGGAATGCTGGCCATTGCCGATGGCTTCCATGCCCAGCAGGTCGCCGGCCATGTGGAAGCCGCCAATCGTCTGCTCGCCGCGCTGGTTCACCTGCACGGTCTTGAAATGGCCAAAGCGCACGGCATACAGGCTGTGGAAGCCGTCGCCGGTTTTGTACAGCGCTTCGTCGCGGTTCACGCGGCGGCGGCGCGCAATGATCTGGTCAAGGCGGGCAACGTCTTCGTCAGCCAGGCCCTGTGGCAGGCACAGGCGGTTGAAACTGCACAGCGAACATTTCGCAGCGACTGGTGCGCAAGACTTGCTCGCGTTTGCAGGGGTGATTGGGATGACCGGGCTCATGATGCTGCTCCTTGTTTTCGATGGAAGCAGTATCGCGCCTGACATCATTTCTCGGTATCAAGCATCCTGTGTAGTTGCTGTAGTGGTTCCCCTACATGCGCTCAGATCAAGCCGTGCTCCAGGGCGTAGCGGGTCAGCTCGGCATTGCTGGACATGCCCATTTTCTCGAGGATGCGGCTGCGATAGGTTGTCACAGTGTTAGGACTGAGGTGTAGTTTGTCCCCTATGCGCACCAGCGACTCGCCTTGCGCGATCAGCTTGAACACTTCCAGCTCGCGGTTCGAGAGTGCCTCGTGGTCGCCGCTCGGGCCGCCACCAACCAGAGTTGCCAACTTCTCAAGCAGGGCCGGGCTGACATGCTTGCCGCCCGAAGCAGCCTTGCGCACTGCCTCGATCAGGGTTGCGGTCGGCGCATCCTTGGTCAGGTAGCCGGCCGCGCCCGATTTCAGCGCACGCACCGCGTAAATCTCTTCGGAATAGGTGCTGAGTACCAGCACCGCCATGCGCGGGCATTCGCTGCGCAGAGTCTTCAGCAGGTCCAGGCCGTTCTTGCCCGGCATTTTGATGTCCACCAGGGCCACGTCGAAACTGCGCTCCGCAACGCGCTCCATTGCCTCGGCGGCATTGCCAGCCTCGCCCTCGACACTGATATCGGGCGCGGTGCCCAGCATCAGCCGTACGCCATTGCGCGCAATGGCATGGTCGTCGACCAGCAAAACGGTGATCTTGTCACCCATTCTTGTCCTCCAAAGGCAGGCGCAGTTGCAGGGTGGTGCCCTGCCCGGCCTTGCCGGTGATATTCAGTTCCCCGGCGAAGCGGCGCGTGCGTTCGTGCATGCCGAACAGGCCCCAGGACTCACGGTCCGACAGGCCGGCACTTTCGATGCCCTTGCCATTGTCCTCCACGCGCAGCACCACGTTATCGCCATCGGTATCGACAATCACGCGCGCCTCGCTGGCTTCGGCATGGCGCACCACGTTGGTCAACGCTTCCTGGGCCACGCGGAACAGCATGGTGCTGCGTTCCGCATCCAGCTCCAGCGCCTGGGCCTCGGCCGAGATACTGCAGCTGCACTGCAGGCCGCTGCGCTGGGCCACCTGTTCAGCGTACCATTCCAGCGCGGGCCAGATGCCCAGCTGGTCCAATACGCTGGGCCGCAGGTCGGTAATCACGCGGCGCACGGTTTCGATCGCGTCCTGCGCCAGCTTGGCCGCATCCTTCAGCAGCGGATCGGATTGCTCGCCGCCGCGTTCGATGGCGACCGAGATGTACGCCTTGATGCCGGTCAGCAGGCCGCCCAGTTCGTCGTGGATTTCCTGCGCGATGCGGGTGCGCTCATGTTCCTTCAGCTTTTCCTGGTAGGCCGCCAGCTCGCGCAACTCCTTCTGCGACTGGCGCAGCACACGCTCGGCCTGCTGCTTCTCTTCGATCAGGCGCTGTTCGCGCAGCAGGCGGTCGATGGCGCCGGCCAGGAAATCGAGGTAGCGGCCATCGCTGTCCTTGACCAGGTAGTCGCGCGCACCGCGGCGCATGGCTTCCGCTGCCACGGTGGCGCTGTCGGCGCCGGTCAGCATCATCACCGGGATATTCGGCTGTGACTCCCCCTGGTCAGCGGCCAGGCGGGCCAGGAACTCCAGGCCGGTCAGGTCCGGCAAATGGTAGTCGAGCAGGATGCAGTCCGGTTTTTCGCGCAACGCGATATCGAGGCCGTCCTGGCCGCTCTCGGCTTCGAGCAGCTCGCAATTGAAGCCCGGGGCCTGAGCGAAGGCGCGGCGGCAAGCGATGCGGTCAACGATATCGTCTTCAACGATCAGGACGCGCACAGGGTTCATGGCAATTCGCTGATGGTCCAATAGAGATTAATCGAGCGTACCACTTCCACGAACTGGCGGTAATCGACCGGCTTGGTCATGTAGCCCGCCACGCCCAGGTCGAAGCTGCGCATCTTGTCCTGCTGCTCCTCCGACGTGGTCAGGACGATGACAGGTATCCGGCGCAGCAGCGGGTCCTGCTTGACGTTCTGCAGGAATTCGATGCCGTTCATGATCGGCATGTTCAGGTCCAGCAGGATGATGCAAGGTTGCTCGTTGTCCGGCTCGCGCAGGTATTCCAGCGCCGCTTCGCCGTTTTCGGTGGCCACCACGCGATTGACCACATGGACTTCCTTCAGCGCGCGCAGGATGGTCATTACGTCGACCTGGTCATCCTCGACCAGCAGGATTGGCTTGCTCGTGTTATTCATGCGTTATCTTTCTTTTTTTTGGCAGGGTAAAGTAGAAGGTGGTGCCCTTGCCGAGCTCGGACTCCAGCCAAACCCTGCCCTGGTACATTTCCACAATCTTTTTCACCAGCGCAAGGCCGACGCCCGTGCTTTCGACACGGTCGCGCGGGGCCAGCGTCTGGAACAACTGGAAGATCCGTTCAAAGTGGCGCTCCGCGATGCCGGGGCCGTTGTCGCGGACGTAGAAGCGCCAGTGGCTGCCTTCATCGGTCCAGCCCACCTCGATCTCGCCCTGCGCCTTGTCCATGTATTTGACCGCATTGGACACCAGGTTGTGGAACAGCTGCTGGATGCGGGTCGCTTCGCCGGTCACGGTCGGCATGCCCGGCATGACGCTAACTTTGATATGCGGCGGCACTGCCAGCAAGTCGACAACCTCGGCCACCAGTTGGTCGAGCTGCACCGGCACCACGGCTTCCTTGATGCGGCCAACGCGCGAATACTGCAGGATGCCGTCTATCAGGGCGCCCATGCGATGCACGCGGTTGATCAGGAGGCGCATATGCTCCTTGCCTTCCTCATTGAACTTGTCGGCGTAATCGTGCGCGAGCCAGTCGGCCAGCGAGCCGATGCCGCGCAGCGGGGCCTTCAGGTCGTGCGATACCACGTAGGCAAAGTTGGTCAGTTCCTCGTTGGCGCTGGTCAGCTCCTGCAGCAGCCGCTGGGCCTTTTCCTCGGCGCGCTTGCGCTCCGTGATGTCGCGCACCAGGCCGGTAAACATGCGGCGCCCGCCCAACCACATCTCGGTGACGGCCAGGTCCATAGGGAAGATGCTGCCGTCGCGGCGCAAGCCCTGTACCTCGCGCCCTTTGCCGATGATGCGCTTTTCGCCGGTTGTCATATAGTGGTGCAGGTAGCCGTCGTGCGCCTCGCGGTGCGGGGCCGGCATCAGGATCTTGACGTTGCGCCCCAGGATTTCGGCCTCCGGGTAGCCGAACATGCGCTCGGCGGCCGGGTTGACGCGCTCGATGATGCCCTGTTCGTCGATCGTGATGATTGCGTCCACCGCCGTTTCGAAGATTGCGCGCATGCGCGCTTCGCTTTCCTGCAGGGCGTGTTCCGCTTTCTTGCGGGCGCTGATGTCGTGGATGGTCGCCATCACCATCGGCTGCGTGTCGTTGTCCTGCAGCGGCGACAGGCTCACTTCGACCGGGAATTCGGTACCATCCTTGCGGGTGGCGAACAGCTCGAAGCCTGCGCCCATGGCGCGCGGACGCGGATGTTCGAAATAATTGCCGCGCAGTCCCACGTGGCCATGCCGGAAGCGTTCCGGGATCAGCGATTCCAGCGACTTGCCCAACAGCTCGCCGGGTTCGTAGCCAAACAGGTGTTCCAGCGCAGGATTGACCAGGATCAGTTGGCCATCCTTGTCGATGATCAGCATCGCATCAGTGGCTGATGCCAGCAGCCACTGCAGGCTGCGTTCCGCAATCGTTGAATGTGTCAAAGCATGGCCC
>JBCNOX010000237.1:0-7498 GCA_039593645.1 Pseudoduganella sp. | reverse complement strand
GCGTGGCGCGCGACTTCAGCCTGGTCAAGGGCTGGGCCACGTCCTACCCCGAGACCACCGGCTACATCGTGCCGACCATGATCGAACTGGCACGCCGCCAGGGCAGCGCCGAACTGCACCAGCGGGCGCGCCGCATGCTGGACTGGTTCGTCGCGATCCAGTTCCCGGAAGGAGGTTTCCAGGGCGGCCGCATCGATTCCAACCCGCGCGTACCGGTCACTTTCAATACCGGCCAGATCCTGCTCGGGCTGGCGGCCGGCGCCAAGGAATACGGCGACGCCAAGTACCTCGACGCCATGCACCGCGCCGCCTCCTGGCTGCGCGATTCGCTCGACGACGATGGCTGCTGGCGCAAACATGCGACGCCGTTCGCCAAGCCGGGCGAAAAAGCCTACGAAACCCATGTTTCATGGGGCCTTTTCGAAGCCGAGCGCGTGGCGCCGGGCCAGGGCTATGGCGATGCCGGCTTGCGCCAGGTGGCATGGGCGCTGACCAAGCAGCAGCCCAACGGCTGGTTTGCCTCGAACTGCCTGAACGACCCGATTCATCCCCTGAGCCACACCATCGGCTACGTGCTGCGCGGCGTGCTGGAAGGCTACCTGCTGTCGAAGCGCCCCGAACTGCTGGAGGCCGCCGTGCGCACCGGCCGCGCCCTGCTCGACGTGGTCGGCCCCGACGGATTCCTGCCAGGCCGCCTGGACAGCCAATGGCGCCCTGCCGCCACCTGGGCCTGCCTGACCGGCTCGGTGCAGAATGCACATTGCCTGTTCCTGCTGTACCAGCTCACCGGCGAGGAGCGTTACTTCGAGACCGGCCGCCGCCTGACCCAGTACGTGCGCCGCACCATCAAAGTCGACGGCCCGAAGGAAACGCGCGGCGCGGTCAAGGGCGCCTTCCCGGTCGACGGCGCCTACGGCGAATACGAATTCCTGAACTGGGCCGCCAAGTTCTGCATCGATGCCAACCTGTTGGAACAGGATCTGCTGAAAGCACGCAATGCTTAAGCAGGCCAAGCGCCTGGCCAAGGCGGCGCTGGAAAAGCTGCGCCGGCGCAGCAGCGCCCGCGAGGTCAAGCAGACCCAGCGCCATGTCAGCCGCGAGGAACTGGTGGCAGGCCTGGCGAAACTCGGCATTGCCAAGGGCGATGCCGTGTTCATCCACTCGTCGCTGAAAAGCCTCGGGTATGTGGAAGGCGGCGCCGCCACCGTGGTACAGGCGCTGCAGGAAGCCGTCGGCCCGCAAGGCACGCTGGTGCTGCCCACCTATTACATGCCGGGCGGCTCGATCCGCGGCACCTGCGAGATGAAGGACTATGTGTTCGACGTGCGCAAGCACGGCACCAATATGGGCCGCCTGCCGGAAGCCTTCCTGGCCAGCGCCGGCATTTCGCGCAGCGTGCACCCGACGCACTCGGTCTCCGCCTGGGGCCGCCACGCGGCCTATCTGACCGAGGCTCACCACCGCGCGCCTTCGGTGTTTGGCGAAGGCTCGCCGTGGCAGCGCTTTGTCGGGCTGGACAACGCCAAGGTGCTGGGCCTGGGCATCTCGATGGGGCCGGTCACCTTCTACCATGTGCTGGAAGATGCCATGGGCGATGCCTTCCCGGTCCCCGTCTGGGGCGAGGAAACCTTCCGCCTGCCCTGCATCGACCAGGCCGGGCAGCGCAGCGAAGTGCCGCTGCGCCCCTTCGATCCGGAACTGGCGCAACGCCGCATCGACCATCGCTCGCGGGAAGATCTGCGCGCCTACTTCATGGCGGAATTCAAGCGCGCCGGCCTGCTGCATTCCGGCCAGGTCGGCGAGGCGCCATCGTGGTGGATCCCGGCGCAAGGCTTTTTCGACCACCTGCAGCGCCTGGCCGGCGAGAACCTGACCATCTACTCCACGCCGGAGCAACTGGCGGCGCGGCCGCTGTCCTAAGCTGCCGGCGCCGCCAGCGCGGCGCCTGCCCGCCGCGCACTCCAGCGCGCGCCGAGCCTGATCATCGGCAGTTCAACCAAGTGATAGCCGAGGCCGGTCAGCAACACCAGCAAAGACAGGAAGAGGCTCCATTGCCAGAACGGATGGAGCGCATCTAGCGTGCGAAACGCCAGCCCCATCAGCGGCGGGTGGAACAGGTAGATGCCATAACTGTACTTGGCGATGAACTTGCTGGCACGATTCAGCCGCGGCGCCGACATCTCACGCAACCACGGGATCGCCAGCCCCACCGCCAGGCATACCAGCCAGCGCCCATAGTTGTTGGCGCGCGGTTCTGCATAGGCGACAAAAGCCAGGCTGGCCAGCGCCAGCACTGGCGGCCACAGCCAGCCAGGCAAGCATTCCCCGCCCTGCAGCCGCCAGGCCAGCACGCCGGCCAGGAAACAGGGCGCAAACTCGAACAGGCTAAGCCGCGCAGTCAACAGCGGTTGCAGCAGTGCCAGCGGAATCGAGAGCACCCACAACGCCAGCAGCCAGCTTGCCGGCCGCCGCCGGAACAGCAGGAACAGCAGCGGCAGCACCAGGTACATCTGCACTTCCAGGCACAGCGACCACAGCACGCTCGACATGTATCGTGAATACACCAGGTTCTGCACCATCAGCAGGTTGGCCAGGAGTTCGAACGGCGTCCACTGCGCATCTGCGAAAAAGTAGATCCCCAACAGCATGACGGCAGCCAGCGGATAAATGCGGCAGGCACGCTGCAGGTAGAAAGCCCGCAGCAGTGCGCTGCCGGCCAGTTGCTGGCGCTCCAGCGATTGCATGAGCACCAGGCTGGTGTGGACAAAGAACAGCATCACGCCCAGCTGGCCCAGTGCGAAGGAAACGGGATTGGTGCGGATCGTGTAGCCGGCAAGATGGGCCGCAAGAACCAGCAGCACGGCCAGCGCGCGCAGGAAATCAAGGTTCGGCTTGAGCATCACGGCTCCGGTCGCGAGGTGCAGGAATTTCAGTCTGCACCAGGAGCGGAGCCCAGGCTTTGCGCTGCGTCATGCGCCGGTGAGCTGGCGCGCGCCGATCTCCTTGCGTTCGCGCCAGGCGGCGCCCAGCCTGATCATCGGATGCTCGATCAGGTGGTAACCCAGGTAGGGCAGCAGCACCATCATGAACCAGAACAGACTCCACTGCGCAACCGGATGCCAACCTGCCAGCGTATCGAAACACAGGGCCAGCATCGGGTAGTGGAACAGGTAAATGCCATAGCTGTACTTGGCGATGGTTTTGCTGACGGCATTCAGAATTGGCGTGCCCAGCTGGCGTATCCACGGAATCGCCAGGCCCAACGCCAGGCAGACTCCCCAACGCGAATAGAAATTGGTGCGGGTTTCGGCGAACAGGATGTAGGCCAGGCTGGCGAGGCCCAGGGCAAGCGGCCACAGCCAGGCCGGCAAGCGCTCGCGGTCGCCGAGACGCCAGGCAATCACGCCACCGAGGAAGCAAGGCACGTAAGACAGCACGTTAAAGCGCGGCGATACGATGGGCGGCAGCAGCCCCACCGGCAAAGACACCAGCCACAAGGCAAACAGCCATTTGACCGGCCTGTTGCGGAAAAAGACGAACAGGAACGGCAGCATGAAATACATCTGCACTTCCAGCGGCAGCGACCACAGCGGGTCGCTCATCAGCCGCGTGTACGTCAGGTTCTGCACCAGCGCCAGGTTGGTGAACAACTCGAAGTACGTCCACTGCTGGTCCATCAGGAAATACACGCCCAGCACCAGGGTCATCGACAAAGGGTAGATACGGCAGATGCGCTGGATATAGAAGCGCTTGAACAAGGCGGTGCCGCTGGCATCCTGACGCTCGAGCGACTGCATCAGCACCAGGCTGGTATGCACAAAGAAAATCATCACGCCCAGTTGCCCCATCGCATACGAGGCCGGCGTGGCATGACCATATGCCGTGCGGAACACATGCGAGAACAGCACGAACAGCACGGCGACCGCGCGCAGCAGGTCAAGGTTCGGTTTGTTCGTCATGTCGCTGCACCTCGGTGGTCGAGTTCGTATTCTTGCATGAAATCCACAAGCCGGGCCAACTTAGCGGAAGCGCAGGCGCCACGGCCGAGCCCGCCGCAAGGGGTTCAGTTCCACCACCAGGGCGCAGCGGGTCCAGCCGGCTGCCGCAAAGGCGCGCAAGGAAGGGTGGTTGTTATGCCACACCCGGGCAAACAGACAGTCAAAACCCTGCGCCACCATGTCCGCGCCGGAGGCAGCAATCAGAGACGGCGCCACCTTGCGCCCGCGCATGGCCGGCGAGGTAATGATCTGCACCAGCTTGGCCTGCCTGTCCTGCAAGGGCCAGAAGCCGCGCGGACGGTAGCGTTCGCCGTACCAATAAAAGCACAGGCCGACGATCTGGCCGGCATCGCGGCAGGCGTAAGCGCGTGCCCCGTCGCCTGCGTAGAAAGCCTGTTCGCGCATGACCGGGTCCGGGCAAGCCTCGATCTCTGTGCGCTGCACCGGTCCGATAACAAAGCCGGCAGCCTGCGGCGGCATTGGCGCTGGCCCGGCACTGGCACTGCGCTGCAGCACCCGGTAGATGGAGTAATCGCCCAGCATGGCCCGGGCAAGTTGCTTGAGCACCGCCTTCATACAGTCGCAACCCGGCCAAAACGCAATATCCGCTTCAGGCGCGCTTTCAGCCCGAAGCGTTCAACCGTGCGCCCCAGCCATCCCGACAGCAGGTTCATCGCGTAATGCGCACGCAGCAGCAGGCTGTTGGCCAGGCTGCGGCGCACCAGGAAGATATTCGCGCACAGCCGCTGTTCGGTAGCAAACAGGCGCTTGTGCTCGGTCTCGCCCTCGGTAAAGTCGAAGTAGCGGAACTTGCCTTCATTGAACAGGTCTTCCAGCGCCAGCCATTGCAATACGGTGCCGACCGACAGCTTCATGTACTCGGGGTCGTAACCCTGGTAGGAGTAGCTCAGCACACCATCGCTGGCCGGGCAGAACAGGTAGGACACGGCGCGCTCGCCGTCAAACAGCAGATAGGCGCGCGCCTGGTCCTCGGCAGCCCAGCCGCGCGCCTGCTGGCGGAACGATTCGCTGGACGGCAGGCCGGCATCAAGCAGACGGTCCTGGTAGGTGCGGCGCGACAGCGGCAGGGCCAGTTGCAGGAAGATGTCGATTTCTTCCGGCGTGCGGTAGCCTTTCCAGCGCAGTTCACCACCCGTCTGTTCGGCGAACTTGCGCACCTTGCGCACGATGGTGGCGCGGGTCTTGGAGGAAAACTTGGCCTGGTAGGCGGCAAAGCCCATGCCGAGGTCAATAAAGCAATGGCGGTAATGCTGTGGCACGTAGCACAGGTAGTCGCCTGCCTTGCGGAACGGCGGCGCCTGCTCGTCGAGCGGAACGCCACGCTCGACAAAGCCCTGGCTGCCGGGCAGCAACTCCTGAACCGGCGCGTGCAGCGCTTGCACCTGCCGCACCGGAGCGCCCAGTTTCTCCGGGCGTACCTGCAAGGGCAGCGCATAACTGGCCAGGGTCAGGTCGCTGAGCTGGAACCGGAACGGGACCGGGCGCAATTCCCAACGGCTCATCCATACCTCCGCCGGTAGGCCTGCTCCACCATGCGCATGCCGGTACGATGAAACGGCGACGTCAGCGGGCCATGCTGGACGCCTGCCACAGCCTGGTCGCGACCGGCAAACCCGGTCGTGCGGAAGCTGTCGCCATGCTGCTGCAGGAACTGGCACAGTCGACGGAAGCGCTGCACCACCACCGGGTCGCTGCGGGTCTTGGCCGTGTTCAGCAATTCGAAGCCGTGCGACAGCAGCACGAATGCCTGCCTGCCCTGCTCCAATGCCTGCCACAGCAAGCCCTCCAGCTCCGCCGACGAACATGAAGTCAGTTGCGCGTGGCGCAGGCTGCGGCCATCGCGGTACACCGTCATCGGATATTCCGTTACGCCATCGCAGATGGCCGGATCGGTCATCAGGGTGCCTGGCATGACACCGCTGTCAGGCCCCATCAAGGTCGCGTTGTAGCTGCTGTCGAACGGCAGGCCATTGGCAGCCAGCGCATGCAGGGTATCGCGGTTGAAGCCAAAGCTGCCGGCGCGGAAGGCGTTCACGCTGGTGGCGCCGGCCTGGCCAAGCATGGCCATGCCTTTGCGGATCAAGATCGTCTGTTCGTCGCGGGAGAAGTAGCGCAGGTGCTGGCGTTTGCCGGCCACCGCCGGCAGCAGCGGCTCGCGCGCCTCGTCCACCCACTCGGTATGCAGGTGCAGCTGCACTTCATGCCCGGCCGCTTCGATCATGCCGACGATTTCCGCCAGCGGCTGGGAGCCGAAGCGGGCTGCGAACAGCGGTTCGACGAAGAATACGCCTTTCAGGCCGTGGTCGGACAGTACTTTGAGCTGGTAAGGCAGCCCATAGTCGCCTTCCGCCGTCGGGCCGTGGATGTAGCGCCGGAATGCGTCCGGAAAGCGGGCATCGATGTCCTGCCAGCCATCGCACCAGATCTCCACATCGACAGTAATCAAGACATCCAGCATGCTTGCGCCAGCCACCAGTTAACAAAATTTACATTATATTAACGACTGACCAAGTCTGGCGCAACCGCGACGTGAAGTGGAGCAATTCCTAGGCAGAGCTGAACGTCGTAACGGTAGATTTCAAGGTCGCCCCGCAGCTTGTCTTGTGGCCGTCATAGGCTACCGGGATTCCGCCAATGGCATGTTCGGAACTCCCTTCGATGATGACGCATACGCTATGACCCGGCACAGGACAGATGCATTGGTCTCCGACGCGGGCGACGGGAATGCCATCGACCGTGAACCAGGTCGCACTGACGCTGACGACCTTGCCCCCATGCGAGGTCGGGTCGTTGAGGCGAATGACGTTAGGCATGCTTAGGCATCGTTTGGTGGCCGGATGGTATCGTCGCTTGGGGACATTGGCACACTCGTGACAATCGGCCCCTCATATCGCACCAGGCGCCAGACAGTACCGGTGCTGTGCTGATCACTGCTCCCTCGAAGGCGCTCAACAAATGACAAGGCACGCCTGATAATGGCTGGCGGCATGCTGTTGCAGGTGATGCCGGCTCAGGACGCGCAGCTTAACGACTTCGAGCATCTGGCGACCCTGACCGAGACCATCAAGGCGGAAGAGCTGTTCACCCTGCCGGCGACCGATGTATTATGGCGCCTGTACCATGAGGAAGAGGTGACGGTATACGACCCGCAAGACGTCGAGTTCAAATGCACCTGTTCTCGCCAGCGCTGCGCCGATGCGCTGAAGACGCTGCCGGATGAAGAAGTCGACAGCATCCTCGCCGACGAAGGCGAAATTGATATGCATTGCGACTACTGCGGCAATCATTACCTGTTCAACGCGATGGATATCGCCGAGATCCGCAATAACGCCTCGCCGGCGGATCCGCAGGTACACTAATCGCCCCTCTCGCCGGGCGTTGCCGGGTTTTTCTAACCCGCCGCGCCTGGCGTCAATTATTTCGACCGCGTGTTGAATCGATTTTCACTGAAAGAGTTACGTAACTTTCTTTCAAGAAAG
>JBCNOX010000236.1:0-7506 GCA_039593645.1 Pseudoduganella sp. | reverse complement strand
CGACCGCGGGCGCATCGGCCAGATGGTGGAGCGGGCGGTGCGGGTGCACGGCTTCCGCGGCATCAAATGCCATCGCGCCGATGCCCGCATCACGCGCGAGATCTGCGATGTCGCGGCGCGCCTGCAGGTGCCGATCCTGTACGACGTGTTCGGCGAAGTGGAGTCGGTGAGGCTGTTCGCTCCGGCCTACAGCAGCGTCAAGTTCATCATCCCGCATATGGGCAGCTATGCGGACGACTGGCGCCACCAGCGCAACCTGGTCGACATCCTGGTGCGTTACCCGAATGTGTACACCGACACCGCCGGCGTACGCAATTTCGACAACCTGGTGGAGGCCATCGAGCGCGCCGGCGTGCACAAGGTGCTGTTCGGTTCCGACGGGCCATGGATACACCCCGGCGTGGAGCTGGCCAAGGTGCGCGAGCTGATCGTGGAACTCAAGCTCGACCACCGGCGCGCCGCGCAGCTAATGGGCGGCAACGCGGCCACGGTCTTCGGCCTCAATGCCGCACATCGTGCCCGCGCGCGGCAGCCTTCCGCAGGTGTAGCGCACGCGGCGTGACACCCAGCCAATTGGCAGCGGCGGTGATGGATTCCGACTGGTCCAGCGCCAGTTGCACCGCCGCTGCCTCCACCATCTTCCCCAGCTCCTTCAGGCCAACGTTGGCCTGCAGCGCGGCACGCACAAAATCGTCGACATAGGCCGAATGCCACAGCGGCGCCGCCGGCTGGGGCGCATCGCCCGCATCCGGTGCGCCGGCCGCATCGCTCCAGGCAGCGATCTCCTCGTCCGGCAGGCAAGCCAGCGACAGCGGCCCGGCGCCGGCGTAGCGGCGCATGCAGGCCAGCACCAGCTGGTACAGCTCGCGCACATTGCCGCTGTAGGCGCGGCGGACCAGATAGTCCTGCAGCGAGGGGGACACCTCGGGCGTCACGCCATCGCCGGCCGCGGTGGCGATGAAATGCCGTACCAGTGCGGGAATATCCGAGCGGCGCTGGTCCAGCGACGGCGTGCGGCAAGTCATGGCCGCCACGCGGTAATACAGGTCCGCGCGGAATCGGCCCGCCTGCACCTCGTGCGCCAGGTCGCGGTTGGTGGCGCACACCAGGCGGAAGCTGGCGCGCTGCCATTGCGTGCTGCCGACGCGGCGGTAGGCCTTCTCCTGCAGCACGCGCAGGAACTGCGCCTGCAACTCCAGCGGCAGCTCACCCACCTCATCGAGGAACAGCGTGCCGCCGTCGGCGCAGGCGATGGCGCCGTTGTGCGCGCCGACCGCGCCGGTAAAGGCGCCACGCTCGTGGCCGAACAACTCGCTGCCGGCGATGTCGCGCGACAGGGTGGTGCAATCGACGATGATCATTTCATGCTGGTGCGCCTGCGGGTCGAGCGAATGCAGCATGCGCGCCAGCAGCTCCTTGCCGGTGCCGGTCTGCCCCGTCAGCAGCACCGCGGCGGAACTGAACAGGGCGCATTCCGCAATGGTGCGCAAGGCAGCCTGCCACGCCGTGCTGCTGCCGATCAGGTTGTCCGCCACCAGCGGCAGGCACAGGGCCGAGTCGACCTGCTCCCAGCGCTGCAAACGGCTGCGCACCACGTCGAAGGCCTGCGGGGAATATTCGATCACGTCGCCGATGCCCATCGCCACCAGGGCGCGCTCGGCGCCGGGACAAGGGCCGCGGTGCACCAGGATGGTCCGCGATGGGGGCAGCACCTGGTCGTCCAGCAGGGCAAGCTGCACGCGGTGCAAAGCCTCGTGGTCAAGGCCGTCCGCCACCAGGATCTTGCTGGTCCAGCGGTCGGCAGCGGACGGTGCCTCGAGTGCCCGCGCCAGCGCGCGCCGCATGTCTTCCGCGGACTTTTGTAATGCAACGATATAAGGAATCGCCATCTTGCAAGCCCGCCACCGAAAGGCCGAAGTCTGTGCCGAGACCGATCAGTGTAGCAACTTGAGATTCCTCAACGTTCACGCATTGTCACATGCGTGCACAACCAACAATCACGGTTGCGTGAATCTGCAGGTCAGGGTATATGCACCGTCGTTCAGCCTGGCCTTAAAGCATCAGCAGCCGCGCGCGCACTTGCTCGGCTTCGCGCGTAAGCACTTGCTCAGCCAACGCATCGTTGGCCCGTTGCGCCGCCAGAACCTGCAATTCCCGCGTATAGCGGCTCAGCAAAAAGCGCAGATAAACCCGATAAACAGCCTTGTACATCTTCAGTCTCCACCGAGGGCGGGACTATCCATTCTGCAAATTTCCCTGTGGCATGTATTGAGCTAGATCAAATGTAAGCCAAGTAAGAATTTGTAAGGGACAAGGCAAGGTCGGGTGAGGGCGACTATATTGAAACCGTCGATTCATCTCCCCTCCCAACTGACACCTGGGTTTCAGTATCCCTCGCCCGACCACACACGAGCCGCGAGGGATTTTTTTTGCCTGAACGTTAAGCAGCGGCCAGCGCATTCAGCGCCGGGCCGGTCACGCGGCACACCCGCCAATCCGGCAGCACGTCGGCCCCCATCTGCTCGTAGAACCTGATCGCATTCACGTTCCAGTCCAGCACCGACCATTCGAAGCGGCCGCACTGGCGCTCGACGGCAATTTTGGCCAGCGCCGCCAGCATCTGCTTGCCATAACCGGCGCCGCGGCGGTTCTGCTTCACGTACAGGTCTTCCAGGTACAGCCCCTTCTTGCACAGGAAGGTCGAGAAGTTGTGGAAGAACAGGGCGTAAGTCACCACTTCACCGCCTTCCTCGCCCACAATGCCTTCCACGCCCGGCTTGGCGCCGAACATTTCCTCATGCAGCATGGCTTCATCAGCCACCACCAGGTGTTCCAGTTTTTCGAAAACAGCCAGTTCACGGATCATGGCCATGATGGATGCCACGTCTTCCGGACGGGCAGGGCGGATGTTCAAATTGCTCATGAAGCTTTCTTCAAAGGGTTAAGTTCAACAGGCGTACGGCTGGCAGGCATCGATGGCGCCTTGAGCGCCCAGGCCACGCTGGCGAGACACACCACCATGCCCAGGATTTCCATCCACCCCGGCCGATAGTTCTCAAGCCGAATACTCAGCAGCACGGAAACCACCGGCGTCACGACGCCGATGTACACCGCCTTCTGCGTGCCGATACGGTCGATCAGCGTGAAATAGCAGGCAAACGCAATCACGGAGCCCAGCAGCGACAGGTACAGCAAGCCGCCCCAGTACTTCGCCGTAGCCGGCATCACGAAGGCATCGCCGCGCGCCAGCGCGCACAGCGCCACCAGCAGCGTGCCCCACAACATGCCCCAGGCCATCGTCAGCAACACATTCGATTCGTGCTGGCGCACCTTGACTACCAGGGTATTGCCGACCGAACTGGCAATGGTCGCGCCCAGCGCCAGGGCCAGGCCCAGGATGAAATGTCCCTGGCCGCCGCCCATCACGTCGCGCAGCGACGCGGAAATCGAATGGTAGAACAGCAGCACCACGCCGCCCACCGCCGCGCTGCCCGCCGCCCAGGTGCGCCAGGTCAGCGGCGTGCCAAAAGCGATGCGATTCAGGATCGGGTTCCAGAACACCATCAGCGCGAACAGCACTGCCACCAGGGCCGATACCACATACTGTTCCGCGTTATAGGTGCCGATATAGCTCAGGCCAAAGCTGCAGCAGCCCTGCAGGATGGTCCAGCGCTGCGCTTTCCAGGACAGCCACAGCCTGTCGCCGCGCAGCAGGCACCACGCGAACAGCACGCTCGAGGCCAGCGCAAAGCGGTAGACGATGGAAACGGCGGGAGCGATGTCGCCCAGTTGCAGCGTAATCGCGAAAAAGGTGGAACCCCAGATCAGGCAGGCGAGAATGAAGAGTATCGGTGAAGGCATCCCGCCAGTATAAGGGTTAATGCAATATGGCGCAGTGCGACAATCGGTGATTATTCGAGGCCAAAAAATCGGTAAGATTCAAGTACTTAACGATGGGAGGCAGGCATGAACATGGAAACGCGCATCTGGGCCGCCTCAGTGCTCGGCTATGTCGCCGCGGCAGTGATCATTCTGGTGGCCGGGGAGGCGCTGTCGCCCGGCCACTTCAACGTCGCACTGTTCTAGTAAGCGACATTCAGGCGGCGATACAGCACGCCCAGCACAAACAGAGGCCCAATCAGCAGGAAGCGCAGGTCATCGAAGAAGGACGGCTTCTTGCCCTCGATCTTGTGGCCGATGAACTGGCCGATCCAGGCCAGCACGAAAATCACAATACTCAGTGGCAGCACCGAAGCCGGCGGCAACGCGCTCAGCACGGCCAGCATGAAGCCGGCCATCACCAGCATCCCCAACGCAAAGTTGCGCGACAACCTGAAGTAATAGACCATCGCGGCCACAGTCAGCGCCACCGCCAGCAGCGGGTGGATGGACCAGATCAGTCCCAGCAGGCTAAACACAATCAGCGGCACGCAAACGCAGTGGATCGCCTCATTGGTGGGATTCAGGTGACTTTCGCTGTATTTCAACAGCAGGGTAACAATGGCACGCTGCTCGGTCATGGTTGCGGTCTCCGTGTGATTGTTTGTTTAGCACTACCGTTCGATTCTACACCCGATTTTTGCCGCCAACACGCTGGTTTTTTGTCGGAAAACTTTACACCCATCAATTGCGCCACGTCCTAACTCGTTGATCGATAACAAGAGATGTTTATTGGCATTATTCTTGCTTATAACTCAATCCTGTTTATAGCCCACAACTATGGAGTGATTCGATGTCGAAGAAACTGATCGCCGCCGCCCTGATTGCAGCCGCTTCCACCACCAGCGCTTTCGCCGGTGTCATCGCCAGCAACACCACCGCAATCACGACGACCGCCCAGGGCTACACCCAGGCGTTCAACCTGAGCGGCCCTGCGCAAAGCGATGTCGTGCTGTCGATTACCGCCAAGGGCGACTACGGTACCAACTACGCTGGTTTCGACGAGTACCTGAACTTCTTCATCGATGGCGTGCAGCTGACCCACTGGAGCAGCACCAACGGCGGTCCAGCCAGCGTGGTGACCAATTTTGCCGACTACGACTACACCCTGACCGGCACTATCGCCCTGACCGCAGCACAATGGGCCCAGTTCGCCGCTGACAACGTTCTGAACGTGCACTGGCAGAATACTTCGATGGTCAATCCGTATGCGGATGTAGGCGGCGCCGACTTCGTGTCCTTCACCATCGAAGGCCGCAACGCCGCAGCCGATGTACCGGAGCCTGCCTCGCTGGCATTGTTCGGCCTGGGCCTGGCTGGTTTCGGCCTGGTTCGCCGTCGCAAGTCCTGAAGAAAGCAAGCGGGCCAGCCCGCTTGATAGAATCGCGGCATGACGACAAGCCCCTCATGCCTCGATGCGCGCAAGCGCTGCTTCGACCCGGTGGTAGACCATCGCACCCGCCTTCTGGTGCTGGGCAGCCTGCCGGGCGATAAATCCCTGGCGGTGCAGGAGTATTACGGCAACCCCCAGAACAAATTCTGGGAACTGCTCGGCGCCGTCATCGATGCCGACTTGCGCGCGATGGCCTACGATGAGCGCCTGGCGACCTTGCTGGCCAATCGTGTCGGCCTGTGGGACGTCGTCGCGCAGGCGCACCGTCCCGGTAGCCTGGACAGCCGTATCCGGCAGCGCGACGACAACGATTTATTCGGCCTGCTTTCGCGTTACCCCAATATCAGGGCGCTCGCATTCAATGGCGGCACCGCAGGGCGCCTCGGCATCAAGGCGCTTGGTGAGCAGGCTTCCAACTTCCAGATTGCGGAGCTGCCCTCCAGCAGCCCGGCATACACACTTTCGTACCCAGAGAAGTCAAAGCGATGGCAAGCATTGCGCGCCATGTTGCTCGCGACTTGACTCTCGTATATTGAAGTTGCCGACCTAGTGGTAACGTGTTCCCCAGATGGCGCGGCTGGGCAAGGTGACACATAAC
This sequence comes from Pseudoduganella sp., assembly GCA_039593645.1. GTDB lineage: Bacteria > Pseudomonadota > Gammaproteobacteria > Burkholderiales > Burkholderiaceae_D > Rugamonas. The sequence continues at coordinate 1,576 of JBCNOX010000236.1, read as the reverse complement.
TTGATCTTAGGGTTCGACCCTGCTTGTCAGATTGGTGCCCTTGCCCATTTCCATCTGAAAGTCCGGACAGTATCTGAGGCTACCGCAGTTCACGTAAGCCTGCATACGAGGAGGGAAAGCCATGGACAAGGAAGCTACTGCCATTGGGATAGATGTCGGCAAACATAAGCTGGATGTTGCACTGATCATCGAAGGGAAAGTACGCAGCAAGTCGGTGGCGAATTCATCTGCCGGTTATCTCGAATTGACTGCTTGGCTGGGCAGGGAAAATGTTGAGCTGGAGAGCTGCCTGGTCTGCATGGAGTCAACGGGAGTGTACAGCGAGCCTGTGGCGCTCGGTTTGCAGGCACTAGGTCTGACCGTGAGCATTGTTAATCCCGCCCGCATCAAAGGATACGGGCAGAGCGAACTGGTGCGCAACAAGAATGACGGAATCGATGCAGCCTTGATCGCCAGGTATTGTGCAAAGATGCACCCGCAGCCGTGGAAAGCGCCAACACCGGAGCAACGACGGTTAAGGGCATGGTGTGATCGTTTAAGGGCATTAAAGGACATGCGCCTACAAGAGGAAAACCGTGAGGAGGCTTGTACCGTCGCCGCGAATGTGGAATTGGTGGAACATCTCAGGCAGCATGTGGAATGGCTGAAGGTTCAAATCAAACAGGTCGAGCGCGAAATTGAAGACCACATCGCTTGCCACCCGAATCTAAAACGCGATTCTGACCTCTTGGCCAGCATTCCTGGAATCGGCAAGGCGACCATTGCAGTGATGTTGGGCCATGTGGGCGACATGCAGCGGTTTGACAATGCAAAGGCTTTGGCGGCGCATCTCGGCGTGAGCCCACGCCAGCGCAGCTCAGGGACATCGATTCGCGGTCGTACGTCGATGTGTCGAACAGGGAGCCGAGCAACCCGAAGCGCGCTCTATATGCCGGCTGTCGTCGCCAGTCGACACAACCCTGCGCTCAGAGACTTTGCAGAGCGTCTTCATGCAAACGGCCTACCGAAGAAAGCAGTGATTGGCGCGGTCATGCGCAAGCTGGTGCACTTGATGTTTGCTGTGGTCCGATCTGGTGTCGCGTTCCAATCTGATTATTCGCGAAGCCATCAAATGGGCTAAACTCACCGGCGATTGAAAGCGGCCAACGACAGTCCTTCAGGAATTCAACATATTTTGGGCTCGTCAATAGGCGTGCCACATCGTTATCAGAAAGAGAAAGGACAACTATGCTTCCTCAGTATTGGATCAGCTTTTTAGATGAAAATAACTTGAGAGAGAAAGATTGTTGTATCAAAGAGGAGATAGACGAATCAGGTGTGGGAGCCGATCTGTATATCTTCACTGAGGAACAATCGTTAGACGAAGAACTGAATTTTTATCCTGGAATCTGTGTGGCACGAGATGGCTACATCCCGGTAGCAGGGTGTCAAATTGGGAGCGGCGACCCATACTTCATTAAACAAAGCGAAGGGCCAGTGACCTGCTCCCCAATTTAGTACGGCCCCGAACTGGAGTCCACGGTTAATAACCCTTCCGCAAACTGCTTCGGTGTCAGATTCCTCAGCGTACTGTGCG
>JBCNOX010000235.1:0-7543 GCA_039593645.1 Pseudoduganella sp. | reverse complement strand
GCAAGGCATCAGCGGCGGCTTGATCGGCGTAGTGGTGCCGCTGTATCTGGCCGAGTGCCTGCGCGCCGAGCAGCGCGGCCGCGGCGCCGCCCTGTTCCAACTCCTGCTCACCATCGGCCTGGTGGCGGCCGCCGTGATCGGCCTGGTGCAGGCGCACAACGTCGAAGGCGCAACGCAAGCCGCACAAGCGTTGCCCGAAGCAGCGCGCGCCGCCGCTGTCTTCGACGCCAAGGACCACGCCTGGCGCAGCATCTTCTGGATGTGCCTTACCCCAGGCCTGGTGTTCACCTTCGGCAGCGCACTGCTGGCTGAATCGCCGCGCTGGCTGGTGCAGCGCGGCCGCATCGAACAGGCGCGCGCCGCCCTGCTGCGCACCCGTGCCGCCGCCGAGGCTGAGCATGAACTGCGCGATATGCAAGCGGCCGCTGGCCTGGCCATGCGTGGCGGCGCTGCCGGCGCGGACGCCGGTGCCAGCGAGCCTTCCGAAGGCGACATCGCCGCAGCGCGCGGCGTCGTTGCCGGCCGTGGCGGCGCGCCAGCAGCCCGCGTCGCGGCAAGCGCCGCTGCCGCCGCCGTCGCAGCAGACGACCGCCTGCTCAGCCGCCGCTACGTGCTGCCTTTCCTGCTGGCCTGCCTGGTACTGGCCTGCACGCAGGCGACCGGCATCAACTCCGTGCTGGCCTACGTGGTCAACATCCTGAACCAGGCCGGCCTGCCCGGCGCCACCGCCAACATGGCCGACGTCGGCCTCAAGCTGCTGAACGCCATCATGACCGTGGTGGCCGTGCTGCTGGTCGACCGCAAAGGCCGCAAGTTCCTGCTGATGCTGGGCAGCGGCGGCATTGTGATCGCACTGCTGGCCGCTGGCCTGCTGTTCCGCAGTGTCGAAAGCGAGCAGCGCGACGTGAGCGCCATCGTGGCGGCGCAAGCCAAGGGCGGCACCCTGTCGCTGCGCCTCGATGCAAAAACCCTGAAAGCACTGGGCGCGCAAGCCGGGAACGAAGCGACGCCGCAGCTGCTGACGGTGTCCTACTCCTATGGCCCCTTCACCAATGTGCAGGTTCGTCGCAGCGACGACCCGGCGCTGCCGCCCATGGTGCTGTCGCGCGACGACACCGTACAGCCGGACAGCGTGATCGGCGCCTTTTTCCGCCGCCTGCACCTGAACCCATTCGCCGACCCGTCGGAAGGTCGCAACGCCCCGCTGAAAATCGAGCAGGCCAGGATTGGCGCCTTGCCGTCTGTGGCGCATGGCTGGCAAGTGACGCTGGCGATCTGCCTGTTCGTGGCCAGCTTCGCGGTCGGCCCCGGCGTCTGTGTCTGGCTCGCGCTGTCGGAGCTGATGCCGACCCGCATCCGCTCCAACGGCATGAGCATTGCGCTGCTGGTCAACCAGTTCGTCTCCACCACTATCGCGGCGGTGTTCCTGCCTACCGTCGGCCAGTACGGTTACGCCGCCATGTTCTTCTTCTGGGCCGGATGCACCGTGGTCTACTTCCTGGCCGCCGCTTTCCTGCTACCGGAGACGAAGGGCAAGACGCTGGAAGAAATCGAAGCCCACTTCGCAAAACTGAAGGCGGCATGAACCAGTGGCAGCATGGCGGGCCCGCTCCAGGTTCCGCCATGTTTTTCGACTGCTGAATTAGCCGCCGCTGGAGAAACCGCACGCGGACGCAACGCTCCCCGACCCTGGATCCCGTATTTTTGCGCCCTGTACCGTCAATCCTGCGCTTTGTCGCAGGACGCCGCCCGGCCACCGACCACTGCGGCACAATGCGGGACATTCAAACTACCCAAGGGCCATGATGATTACTTCCGCACTCTTGCTGGCTGCCGCCTTGTCCACCGCAACACCCGGTGACGGCATGTTCGAACCGGGCCTGGTGTCCGACAACGGCGTGTTCGGCTTCACGCTGTCGCCCGATGGCCAGCATGCGCTGTGGGTGCAATCAGGCGGTGCCCGCACCAGGCTGGTCATCGTCGAATCGCATAAAGTGGACGGCAAGTGGCAAAAGCCAGCGCCGGTGCCGTTCTCCGCCACCGATGGCTCGCGCGACATCGACCCGGCCTTCGCGCCGGACGGCAAGTCGATCATCTTCCAGTCCAACCGCCCGGTACCGGACAAGCCTGGGCGCAAAGGCTTCGACATCTATTCGGTGGCGCTGCAGGATGGCCGCTGGGGGCCGCTGGTGCACCTCGGCCACGACATCAACAGCGACGAATCCGAATCTTCCGGTTCGATTGCCGCCGACGGCACCATCTACTTCATGAAGAACGGCGCCGAAGGCAAGTCCGACCTGTGGCGCTCGCGCCGCGTGGACGGCAAATACGTCGGGCCGGAGCGTGTGCCGGAGCCGGTCAACACCGGTCCATGGCGCGAATCCAACCCCTACATCGCGGCCGACCAGAGCTACCTGCTGTACTTCTCCGACGTGCCCGGCGGCGCCGGCGACATGGACCTGTACATCAGCTTCAACGGCAAGAACGGCTGGAGCACGCCGAAAAACATCGGCGCACCTTTCAACACCGCGCAAGCCGAGTTCACGCCTTTCGTGCATGGCAACCGCCTCTACCTGGCGCGCCAGGCCAAGGAAGGCGAGCACTTCATCGAGAATATCTACAGCTACCCGTTCGACCCAGCCAGCTACCGATAAAATAATTTGTGCACCGCACAAAAAGTGTGTTACACTGCGTTCCGCGGTGAAGTACTCGAGAACTTCACCCTGTAGCACCAAACATTGGTCACAGGCCGGCACCTTGCAGATAGCATTGGCTGACCGCTTCGCACCGTGCAGATAGCACGGGCTGTAGCAGCGATTGAAACATTGGCATTACATTGAAACGAAGCCCGCAACAACGCGGGCTTTTTTTTCGCCCCTCGCCCCCCGCAATCGCAAAGGAAAACAGCATGGCTAAAGAAGAACTCATCGAAATGAATGGCGTGGTCACCGAGATCCTGCCAGAGCAACGCTTCCGCGTAGACCTGGACAATGGCCACAAGCTGATCGCCTATACCGGCGGCCGCATGAAGAAAAACTTCATCCGCATCATCGCCGGCGACAAGGTCACGCTGGAGCTGTCACCGTATGACCTGAACAAAGGCCGCATCGTGTTCCGCCACATCGAACAGCGCGGCGCTTCCGGCCCGCGGCCGCAACAGCGTCGCCGCTAAATTAAAAGTCGGGGTCAGCTCCGGCAATCCGACATTTTGCTATGCAAAATGTCGGATTGCCGGAGCTGACCCCGACTTTTATGCTGGAAAGAGTTCGGGGGCGGCGCGCAGGGCGGCCAGTTGCTGCGGTTGCAGGCGCGCGGCAGCGCTGGCGAGATGGCGGGCGGCGGCGGCCTGGCCTCTGCGCTCGGCCAGCGACAGCCAGCGCCAGGCCTGTTCAGCGTCGGCTTCGGTACCTTGGCCGGACAGGAACATCAGGCCTGCATTGACCTGGGCGCGGGCGTGGCCCTGGCGCGCGGCGACCAGGTACCAGGACAGCGCTTGCTGGAAGTCGCGCGGCAGGCCCTGGCCATTGTCGTAGCGCAGGCCGAGCGTGAAGCAGGCCAGCGTGTGGCCTTGCTCGGCCGCCTTGCGGTACCAGGCGTTCGCTTGCGCCAGGTCGGGCGCGGGGCCGTCGTCGCGGTCATGGATCTGGCCCAGCATGAACTGCGCGGCCACGTAATCCTGTTCAGCGGCGCGGCGGAACCAGGCCAGCGCCTTGTGCGCGTCCTGCGGCACGCCCTGCCCCGTTTCATAGCGCAGGCCGAGATCGAACTGCGCGCGCAGGTGGCCCTGGTCGGCCGCCTTGCGGTACCAGAAGATGGCTTCCTGCTGGTCGCGCGGCACGCCGTGGCCTTGTTCGTACAGCAGCGCAAGGTGGTATTGCGCGGCCGGGTGGCCGGCCTCGGAAGCCTTGCGGTACCAGTGCGCGGCTTCGCGGTAATCCTGCGCCACGCCCTGGCCGTGGTCGTAGCGCTGGCCCAGGTTGTTCTGCGCGCCGGCATGACCCAGTTCGGCGGCGCGGCGGTACCACTTCAGCGCCTGTGCTTCGTCGCGCGGCACGCCGTTGCCGTTGTCGTAGATCAGGGCCAGGTTGAATTGCGAGCTGACGTGGTCCTGTTCTGCCGCCAGCGTGTACCACTTGATGGCGCGCACCACGTCGGCCGGTACGTCCTGCCCCTTGTCGTAGCGCAGCGCCAGGTTGAACTGGGCGGCGGCGTAGCCTTGCTCGGCGGCCTTGCGGAACCAGCCCAGGGCCTGCTTGCTGTCTTGCGCCACGCCCTGCCCGTTGTCGTAGCGCAGGCCCAGGTTGAACTGGGCGCGCGCGTAGCCTTGGTCGGCGGCCTTGCGGTACCACAGGATCGCTTGCGCGAAATCCTGCGGCACGCCGCGGCCGGTGTCGTACATCATGCCGAGATTGTTCTGCGCGCCGGCATCGCCCTGGTCGGCTGCCTTGGCAAACCAGTAGCGCGCCTTTTCCGTATCGTGCGGCACGCCCTGCCCCTTGGCGTACAGCCAGCCCAGGTTGTACTGCGCGGCCGCATAGCCTTGCTCGGCGGCGAGCTGGTACCAGTGCGCCGCTTCGGCGAAATCGGTATCGACGCCCTGCCCTTTCTGGAACATCACGCCCAGGTTGTATTGCGCGTGTTCCAGGCCAGCGTTGGCGGCCTGGCGGTACCAGGCCACGGCCAGCTCATAGCTTTGCGCCACGCCCTGGCCGTTGAAGTACATGAAGCCCAGGCTGTGCTGGGCATTGGCCACGCCGCGTTCGGCCAGTTGGCGCACGCGCAGGAATTCGGCGACGTAATGCGCTTCGCTCGTTGGCGCGCCGGCGCCTTCGGCCTGGTTTGCTGCGCGACGCTGCATCGGGGCTTATCCCTGGCTCGCCAGGCGCAGGCCGGCCGGGTTGGCGACAGCCGGAGCGTCGGCCTGGTTCTGCGCCGCCAGCACTTCCATGAAGGTGGGCAGCGCGATCGGGCGGTAGTACAGGTAGCCCTGCATGGTGGCGCAGCCGTTTGCAGCCAGGTAGCGCGCCTGCACTTCGGTCTCCACGCCTTCGGCCACCAGGTGCAGGCCGAGGCCGCGCGCGATCGAGATGATGGCCAGGATCACCGGGTAGTGGCCATGCTCGTCGTGGATCTCCTTGACGAAGCTCTGGTCGATCTTGATGGTGTGGATCGGGAAGCGGTGCAGGTAGGACAGCGAAGAGTAGCCGGTGCCGAAATCGTCGATCGCCACCGACACGCCCAGCTGGCACAGCTTGTTCAACTGTTCGATCGCGTACTGCGGGTTGCGGATGCAGATGTTCTCGGTGATCTCGACTTCGATCTGCGACGGCGAAATCTGGTAACGCACCAGCGCATTGCGCATCTTCTCGAAGAAGTCGCCGCGGTCCAGGTATTGCGGCGACAGGTTCAGCGACAGTCGGATATTGTCGGCGCCGGCCGCATTCCACAGCAGCAGGTCGCGGCACAGGGCGCCGATCATCCAGTCCGAGATCGGCAGCATCAGGCCGTTCTCCTCGGCGAACGGCAGGAACTCGCCGGCCGACAGCAGGCCGCGTGTCGGATGGTTCCAGCGCATCAGGCCTTCGGCGCCGATGATGCGGCCGCTGGCCATGTCGACCTGCGGCTGGTAGTACATCTCCAGCTCGTTGTTTTCGAGCGCCTTGCGCAGCGACTGCTCCAGCACGATCTTCTGGTGCGACACGTCCTGCATCGAGGCGTGGTAGAAGCTATGGCCGTTCTTGCCCTGCGCCTTGACCTGGTACATGGCAATGTCGGCGTGGCGCAGCAGCTCTTCGATCGAATCGCCGTCGCTCGGGTAGACCGCAATGCCGATCGAGGCCGAGATGTGCACGATGTGGCCATCGAGGTCGAACGGCGCCTGCAGCACTTCCTGGAACTTGTCGGCAATGGCCTTGGCGTCGGCACGGTCGCGCAGCTCGGGCAGCACGATGGTGAATTCGTCGCCCGAATGGCGCGCCAGCGTGTCGCCCTTGCGCAGGCATTCCTTCAGGCGGCGCGCGGCCTGCTGCAGCAGCTCGTCGCCCTTGACGTGGCCCAGGGTGTCGTTGACCAGCTTGAAGCGGTCGAGGTCGATGAACATCACCGCCAGTTCGGCCAGCTTGCGCTTGGCCTGGATCACGGCCAGGCCCAGGCGGTCCTTGAACAGGATGCGGTTGGGCAGGTCGGTCAGGATGTCGTGGTAGGCCTGGTAGGAGATCATTTCCTCGGCGCGCTTGCGGTCGGTGATGTCGCGCGCCACGCCATAGGTGCCGAAAAATTCGTGGGTCGCCACCTCCTCGCCCGGCACGTGCATGCCGATCGCGTTCAAGGAGATCGTCATCAAGGTATTGCTGAAGGTGCGGTCACCGGCGGCGCTGTTGTTGCACTTCAGGCGCAGCTCCACATTGCGCGAGGCGCGCTCGTCGACGCGGCGCTCGTTGAAGACGTAGCGGGCGCGCTCCTGGTCTTCCTCGTGCACCAGCACCGAGTAGTGGCGGCCGATCAGCTCTTCGCGCGAATAGCCGAGCAACTGGTACGCGCGGTCGTTCACGAAAGTGAAGCAGCCTTCGTGGTTCAGGGTGTAGATGATGTCGGGCGAGCTGTCCACCAGGTAGCGGTACATCTTTTCCGAGTTTTCCAGGCGCTGGCCGATGCGCGTGTTTTCCACCGCCAGGCGGCGCTTCTGCAGCGCGTTCTCCACCGTCTTGATCAGCTCGGGCGGGTTGTACGGCTTGCGCAGGTAGTCGTAGGCGCCGCGCTTCAGGGCGCCGATGGCGGCCTCGATGCCGGCTTCGCCGCTCATCACAATCACGTCGCAGTCGATCTCGCGCGCGTTGACGAAGTCCATGATGTCGTGGCCGCTCATGTCGGGCAGGCGCAGGTCCAGCAGCAGCAGGTCGAATTGCTGGCGGCTCAGGTGCGCCAGCGCTTCGGCACCGTTGGTGGCGGTCACCAGCTGGTAGCTGCCCTGCACACGCAGCAGCTCGTACAGGGAAGACAGCAGGCGCGGTTCGTCGTCGACCAGCAGCAGGCGTGGCTGGAATTCCGGGGTCGGTGGCGTCGGGATGATTGTGTTCATGCAGGCCTTATACGGAGTCCACCACGCCGCGCGCCTGCACCGGGGCGAGCTGGCTGGTGCTGCCGCGAGCCGGCAACAGGATTTCAAACGAGGTGCCGTTGGCGCCGCTGCGGCAGCTGATCATGCCGTTCATTTTCTTGACCAGGCTGTGCACGATGGACAGCCCGAGGCCGTGGTGCTTGCCTTCCTTGCTGCTCTTCACGGCGGTAAACAGGTTGGCCAGCACCTCCTGCGACAGGCCGGGGCCGGCGTCGCCCACCACCAGCTCGACGTAGAGCCGGCGTTCGCGGTTCACCAGGCCGCGGTTGGCGATTTCGATGCGGCCGCCGCTCGGCTGGGCTTCGATCGCGTTCTTGACCAGGTTGACCAGGATCTGCTTGAGCAGGTCGGCGTCGCCGTCGATTTCCTGCGGGCCGTCCTGCATGCGCGTGATCACCTGCACCGAAGCGGGCAGGAAGTCGGTGG
>JBCNOX010000234.1:0-7559 GCA_039593645.1 Pseudoduganella sp. | reverse complement strand
AACTCGACCTTCGCGTAAAGCTGTGCGGACTTGGTTTTTAACAAGCGCTCTTGTTCAAGCACTGCCTGGTTCTGGCTGGTGCCCGACGACCTGAAAGGCTTCTCGCAAAGCCTGGTGGCCGTCACCGCCTTCGCGTCCAATATCCTGTTCTGGCAACAGAGCGATTACTTCGACTCGTCCGCCGAATTCAAGCCCCTGCTGCACACCTGGAGCCTGGCGGTCGAAGAGCAGTTCTACCTGCTGTTCCCCCTGTTCCTGATGCTGTTCTGGCGCCGCGACCAGCGCCTGTTGCTGGCGGTGCTGGTCGGCACCGCGCTGGCCAGCCTCGGGGCCGCCCAATGGGGCGTCTCCAAAGACCCTACTGCAACGTTCTTCCTGCTGCCTACGCGCGGCTGGGAACTGGCCATCGGCGCACTGTGTGCCTATTACATGTCGCGGCCCGGCGCCGGCCGGCATTCGCAGCGCACGCGCGAGGTCGCCAGCCTGGCCGGACTGGGCCTGATCGGCATCAGCATTTTCGCCTTCAGCAAATACACGCCCTTCCCCAGTGTATATGCGCTCCTGCCCACGGTCGGCGCCGCAATGATCATCCTGTTCGCCGTCCCTTCGACCACGGTTGGCAAGCTCCTGGGCAGCCGGGTGCTGGTCGGCGTGGGACTGGTCAGCTACAGCGCCTACCTGTGGCACCAGCCTATCCTGGCATTCGCACGCCACCGCAGCCTGGACGGGCCAAGCCCTGCACTGATGGCGAGCCTGGTCGCGCTGACGCTGGTGCTGGCCTACCTTAGCTGGCAATTTGTCGAGAAACCGTTCCGCAACCGCAGCAAATTTGGCCGTTCCCAGGTCTTTGCCTTCGCCATTGCAGGTTCGCTGCTGTTCCTTGGCATTGGCCTGGCTGGCCACAAGACTGACGGCATGCGAAGCGCCAAGACCACGCCGCAGCAGGAGGAGGTGCTGCACACCGTCACAGCAAGTCCCAAGCGCGGTGCCTGCCATACCAAGGGACTCGACTACCGCAAGCCGCAAGACGCTTGTGCCTTCAATGGTCCCGACGGCGAATGGGCAGTATTCGGCGACAGCCATGCGATCGAGCTGGCGCACGCGCTGGCGGTTGAATTGAATGGCCGCCACCAGGGCGTGCGCCAGTTCAGCTTCAGCGGTTGCTCGCCGTCCTACCAGCGTGCCGACACCAACCCTGGCTGCAGCGACTGGACGCGCGAGGCGGTCGATTTCATCGCCGCCGACCCGCACATCAAGGAGGTGGTGGTCAGCTACCGCCTTCACAGTGCCCTGTTTGGCGACCACGAAGGCTTCTATCCCCGGCTGCCGGAAGAGTTCAGCGACGCCAAACGCAGCGCCATCTGGGCCTCCTACAAGACGATCCTGAACCGCTTTGTCAGCGCAGGCAAACATGTAACTGTGGTGCTGCAGGCGCCGGAATTGCCGCGCCAGGTGGATAAGCTGATACGCCAGGCGGACGACCCGCGCACCGTCGATGGCGTATCCATGAACTGGTGGCAACGCCGCAGCGCCTATGTCGAGCAACGGCTGGGTGAATTGCCCGCCGGAGTGCAGATCCTGCGGCCCGAATCGCTGTTCTGCGATGCCACGCGCTGCTACGCCGTCAGGGATGCCAAGGCGCTGTATTTCGATGACGATCACATGTCCACCTACGGTGCGGGGCTGGTGGCGCAGCAGATCGTGGCTGGACAGGCGCGCGCCTGCCAAACCGGCTGCCCGCTAGAATCTGCAGCATGGACCAGCAAGCCGAAAAAGAGTCACTGAAAGAACAGATGGGGCGCATCATTGAAGAAGCGCGCATGATACTGCCTGGTATCCAGGCCCTGTTCGGCTTCCAGGCCATCGCCGTCTTCAACGACCGTTTCCATGATTTGCCGGTATATGCCCAGGACTGCCACGCTGCCGCCCTGGCGCTGGTGGTGGTAGCCATCGCGCTGGTCATGCTGCCTGCAGCCTATCATCGGCTGGTCGAACCCGGCCTGGTGTCCCAGCGCACGATCGCCATTTCCTCGCGCGCCATCTGCTACGCGCTCGCCCCGCTGGCCGCCGGCCTGTCGCTCGATGTCGCCGTGGTGCTGTACATGGTGACCGGGAGCGATATGGGCAGTGCTGCCGGGGGCCTGGCCGCCTTCCTGCTGCTGATGGGCACCTGGTTCATGTTTCCCCTGCACGCGAGGCGGAGGCTCCGGCGGCACTAGCAACCGCCTGTCATCCGTTTCGACCGCTCGTCACCCCGCTGAAACCACGACCGGCCGGATACGGTATGCTCCGGCCCCATGAAAAGAGAACATTATTATTGGCTGCTGCAAACGCTTGGGTGGGGCGGCGTCTCCCTGCTTGTCGCCGTCGTCAACAAGCTCGAGGCCACCTACTTTCCACTTGCCGCTGGGTGCGGGCTGAGCGGACTGGCCTTGACTGCAGTGTGGCGGCGCGCCTGCAACTTCCGGCTCAAGCAGGGCAAGCGGCTGGGCTGGCACGCAGCAGCCCTCGCAGCAGGCGCCACGGGGCTGGTGCAAACTGTCAGCAACACCGCAGTCGACTATTACGTATCCGGTAACAACTGGTATGTCGGCAGCCCGGTGTGGTTCCTGTTGCTGCTCTCGTTCTGGTGCGGCATCATGCTGGCATGGAACGTCTGCTACATGGCGGCCCTTTCGCTGCGCCGCAACCAGCGTCTCGAGGCGGAAGCGCTGCTGCTGGAGGCGGAAACCTTGCGCTTCGAAGTCCTGGCCAAGGATGCGGAACTGCGAGCGCTACAGGCGCAGGTCAATCCCCATTTCTTCTTCAACAGCCTGAATAGCGTGCGCGCGCTGCTTTACCAGGACACCGACGCCGCGGCCGATATGATCGGCCAGTTGGCGACACTGATGCGCTACACCCTGGTTAACGCCCGCAAGCGACTGCTGCTGTCCAAGGGCGAGCGCGCTACGCTCGACCTTGCCGAACACGATGGCCGGGTGCGGGCGACCCTGCGCTTCCCTCTTGCCGCCTGATGAATACCAATATGGAAAATCCTCAAACTCCGCTGCTGGCGCGGCTCAACTGGTACTGGATCCTGCAAGGGTTGGGCTGGGGCGCCGTTACCGCCTTCATCATGCTGGCCAACGGGCCTTACCTGGCGCGGCCGGGCGCAGTCCTTGCCTGCCTCCTGGATGGTGCCAGCGGCCTGTTGCTGACTGACCTGTGGCGCCGCTACATGAAGCTGCGCGACTGGAATACAGGCAAGATGGACAAGCGCCAGATCCTGGTGGCCATCTTCATCCTCGGCCCCTTGCAGCTCGCGCTTGTCACCATCATCTCCCGTTCGCTGGTCGGACTGGCCGACGGCGGCAGCTGGCTGCCCATGCTCCTGCTGTTCTGGTCCGGCGTCATGGCCGCATGGCAGGTATCGTATATGGCTGCCACGGCCCTGCGCCGCGCCAATCGTTTCGAGTCGCACGCACTGCGGCTGGACGTGCTGGCCAAAGAGGCCGAACTCAAAGCCCTGCAAGCCCAGGTCAACCCGCATTTCTTCTTCAATAGCCTGAACAGCGTGCGCGCACTGATTTTCGAGAACCAGCAGTCGGCCGCGCAGATGATCGACCAGTTGGCGACGCTGATGCGCTATACGCTGGCTTCCAGCTATGCCGACACCGTGCCGCTGAAAGAAGAAATGGAAGCCGTGCAGTCCTACCTCGCCATCGAAAAGATCCGCTTCGAGGAGCGCCTCAGCGTGGCGTTCGACATCGCTGGCGGCATGGAAACCGTAACCATACCGCCAATGGCCGTGCAGACCCTGGTCGAGAACGCAGTGAAGTACGGCGTCGAACAAAGCAGCGTCGGTACGGAAATCCGCATCAGCGCCAGCCATGCCGACGGCCGCGCCTCGATCGAGGTGGCCAACCGGGGCGCACTGGCCAAGCTTGGCAGTTCCACGCGCGTCGGCCTGGCCAACGCCCGCAAACGGCTGCTGCATGCCAAAGGCGGCAACGCCAGCCTTGAACTGGTGGAGCGCGACGGCTGGGTGCGCGCCACACTCACCTTTCCCTTGTCATCATGATGCGCGTGCTGGTCGTTGACGACGAACGGCTGGCTCGCAAGGAATTGCGCCGCCTGTTGGCCGGCCACCAGCATTTTGAAATCGTCGGGGAAGCCGCCAGCGTTGCCGATGGCGTTGCGCAAGCCGCCGCATTGGTGCCGGACCTGCTCATGCTGAATGTGCAGATCCCCGGCGGCACCTGCTTCGACCTGCTCGATGCGCTGGACGATGTCCCTGAAGTCATCTTCACTACCGGACATGGTCCGTGCCCGGCCGACTATCTGCTCAAGCCGATCCATCCGCAACGCCTTGCCGCGGCCCTGGAGCGCGCGGCAATCCGCAGCGGCATCGGCCAGAAGCCGCGCAAGCTGTTCATCCGCGAAGGTGGACGCTGCTGGTTCGTGCGCCTGACCGACATCCACCTGTTCCAGGCCGAGGGCCGGCATACCCGTGCCCATTTCGACGGTGCTTCGCCGCTGATTGCACGTTCTCTGTCGCAGATCGAAAGAATGCTAGACCCGCAGCAGTTTTTCAGGGCCAGCAGCAGCCATATCGTCAACCTTGCCGATGTCGATCGCATTGTGCAAACAGCCGGCGGCTCCCTGGCGCTGAACGTCGCAGGCGTTGTGGTGGAAATAAAGGGCGCCGCTCATCACGCCATTTGACCGCTCATCAAGTTTTCAGTTGGGACCTCGCGACAGCGCCCATAAGCTGTGTTTCACAAGGAGGAGGCACCGATGAAATCCACAATCGCACGCATCACCGTATCCCTTATGTTGAGCATCGCAGCTGTTACCGCCACCGCCGCGACGGCATTCAAGGCAGAAGTCAAAGGCAGCGGCGAACCCGTCATCCTGATTCCCGGCCTGGCTTCGTCGGGCGAAGTATGGCATGACACGGCCGCCCGCATCTGCGTCAAGCACCAGTGCCACATCCTGACGCTGGCCGGTTTCGCCGGCGTGCCAGCCGTCCCGGGCGAACACCTGCTGCCGCTGGCGGAACAGCAACTGGCCGACTACATCACCGCCAACAAGCTGGCCAAGCCGACCATCATCGGCCATAGCCTGGGAGGCTTCCTCGGCATGAAGCTGGCCAGCGACTTCCCGGATAAAGTCGGCCGCCTGGTCATCATCGACGCGCTGCCGGCACTGGGCGCCACCCGCAACCCGTCCGCCACCGCGGAGCAGCTGCAAGCCGTTGCAGCCCAAATGCGCGACGGCATGCGCGGCCAGGACGATGCCGCCTTCAGGGCGATGCAGGAGCGCAGCACCGCCAGCCTGGTGACCTCGCCCGAGCACGCGCAACGTATTGCCGGCTGGGGCAAGCAGTCCGACCGTGCCACCGTCACCGATGCCATGTACGACATCATGTCCAGCGACCTGCGCCAGGACATCGGCCGCATCAAGGCGCCAACGCTGGTCCTGGGCACCTGGATCGCCTACAAGGCCTTCGCGCCGAAGGATGCGATTGAAGCACTGTTCAAGTCCCAATACGCCAGGCTGCCCGGCGTAAAAGTGGAACTGGCCGACAACGCCCGCCACTTTGTAATGTACGATGACCCGGAATGGATGTATTCTCGCATCGACCAATTCCTCCAATAATCGCTGACTATGACAGAAACCCGGCGCCCGCTGTTCGCAAGGCTTGACTGGTACTGGATCTTGCAAGCCCTCGGCTGGGCAATGATCTTCCTGGTGGTAGTCCTGGTCTACAGCAGGTTTCTCGGCGCGCCGGGCGTGCTGGCAACCTGCGCCTGGACTGCTGCCAGCGGCGCCTTGCTGTCGGACCTGTGGCATCGCGTGATCAAGGCCCGCCGCTGGAATACCGGCGCGATCAAATGGCGCATGTTTGCCGGGCCGATCCTGCTGCTTGGGCCACTGCAAGCGCTGAGCGTGGTGGGGGCCATCTTTCTATTGCAGGGACATTTCGACAGCAGCTTCACATGGGCGCCGGCTTCCTTCATCCTCTGGAGTTGCGTGTTCCTCGGCTGGCAGCTCGCCTACATGGTGGCGCTGGCCATCCGCCGTGCCAACCGGTTCGAAGCAAGCGCCCTGCGCATGGAGGTGCAGGCCAAGGACGCCGAACTGCGCGCCCTGCAGGCACAGGTCAACCCGCATTTCTTCTTCAATAGCCTGAACAGCATCCGCGCCCTGGTATACGAAGAACCCGATTCGGCCGCGCAGATGATCGACCAGCTGGCAAGCCTGATGCGCTATGCCCTGCAGACCGGCCAGTTGCACAAAGTGCCCTTGCAAAAGGAACTGGAAGCGGTTGAAGCCTACCTGGCCATCGAAAAAATCCGTTTCGAAGAGCGGCTGCGCGCCAGCATCACAGTCGAACCCGGGCTGGAACAGGTCATGGTCCCGCCCATGTCGCTGCAAACGCTGGTGGAAAATGCCGTCAAGTACGGCGTGGAGATGAGCACCACCGGCAGCGACATTCTGATCACGGCACGCCGCGCCGGCGACAACGCCTTGATCGAGATCGCCAATGCCGGCGCGATCCGCTCGTTCGGCAACTCCACCAAGGTTGGGCTTAGCAACACCCGCAAGCGCCTGGCCCTGTCGATAGGCGAACAGGCCAGCCTGCAATTGAGCGAGAACAGTGGCTGGGTACGCGCCACCTTGCAATTCCCGGTGGCCGCATGATGCGCGTGCTGATCGTTGACGACGAGCGCCTGGCGCGCGCCGAACTGCGGCGCATGCTGGCTTCCCGCCCGGGCATCACCATTGTCGGTGAAGCCGCCAACGCCGCCGAAGCGGCGCTGCAGGTCGACGCGCTGCGCCCGGACTTGCTGCTGCTGGACGTGCAAATGCCCGGCGGCAGCGGCTTCGACCTGCTCGATGCGCTGGACGATCCACCCGAGGTGATCTTCACCACCGCCTTCGACCAGTATGCCCTGCAAGCCTTCGAAGCCAGTGCACTCGACTACCTGATGAAGCCCATCGAACCGCGGCGCCTGGCCGCAGCGCTGGAGCGCGCTGCGGTGCGCCTCGGCATCGCGACCGAGCCCAGCGCCGCTCCGCGCAAGCTATTTATCCGCGACGGGGAGCGCTGCTGGTTTGTGCGGCTGGAGGATATCCGGCTGTTTGAATCGGAGGGCAATTACACCCGCCTGTATTTTGACGGTGCCACGCCGCTGCTGGCGCGCTCGCTGCTGCAACTGGAACAGCGCCTCGACCCGCAGCAGTTCTTCCGCGCCAATCGCCGTCACATCGTCAACCTGGCTGCTGTCAAGGGCATTGAGAACGGCGAAGGCGGCGCCATGTCCTTGCGCATCGAGGACATGGCGGTGGAAGTCTCGCGCCGCCGCGTGGCCGCACTGAAGCAATTACAGGAATTCTGAAAAGCATAAAAAAACCCGCTCACTGCTGAGCGGGTTTTCGCAAGCGGCAAGTCCGCTTATTCGACTTCGACGGTTTCCGGCGGCGGCGTTGGCGCCGCATCCGGTTCCGGGAACTCCAGCTTGATCGCTTCCGCCTCGTCCAGGTCGACGATCACGCGGCCGCCGGACACCAGG
>JBCNOX010000233.1:0-7563 GCA_039593645.1 Pseudoduganella sp. | reverse complement strand
AGAAGTACGGCGCCGATTTCGGCAAGATTGTGGAGATTCGTTCCTGATGACCGATTTCGCCCAGCGCCGCTTCAAGTGCCTGGCCGCGGTCGCGCTGGCCGGTGTATTGGCGGGCTGCGCGACTTCGACGCACGGCCCCAGTGGCAAAGAAGAACTGAAAACCGTATCCGACCAGACCTCCGCGCAAAAACGCGCCGAGATCCGCATGCAGCTCGCGATCGGTTACTTCGAGCAGGGTAATTACCCGATTGCGCTCGATGAGGTGAAAAAGGCGATCGCCGCCGATCCGCAAGGAGCCAATGGCTACAGCCTGCGCGCCATCATCTACATGCGCATGGGCGAAAAGGAACTGGCGAACGACAACTTCCTGCAGGCACTGAAGCTGGCGCCGAACGATCCGGACCTGAACAATAATTACGGCTCCTTCCTGTGCCAGAACGACCGCGTCAAGGAATCGTTCAAGCATTTCGATGCCGCGCTGGCGAACCGCAATTACCGTTCGCCGGCAGGCGCCTTGAACAACGCGGGCAACTGCGCCCTGAAGATCAAGGACATCGACCTGGCCGAGCGCTACCTGCTGGGCGCGTTGAAGCTGACCCCGGAAGTGCCGGAAACGAATATCGGCCTGGCCAAGGTGTACTATGCGCGGCGCGATTATCCGCGCGCCAGTTTCTTTATCACGCAATTGCACAAGGTAGCGAAACTGGATAGCCTGCCGGCCGACGTGCTGTGGCTGGCGGTCAAGGTGCAGCACAAAATGGGCGACCAGGGTCTGGAGCAGGGCTTCGCGACCCAATTGCGGCGTCATCACGCCCAGTCGCCGGAGTATGCAGCGTATCAACGTGGGGCGTTTGATGAGTGAGAACGGGGAACCAATGGATTCTGAGCAGGACAAGCCGACCAGCCAGCAGCATGCTTCCACGCCCGGAGCAGCATTGGCAGCGGCACGCGAGGCCATGGGCCTGTCGATCGAGCAGGTGGCCGACCAATTGAAGCTGGCGCCGCGCCAGGTGGTGGCGATCGAACAGGATGATTTCGATGCATTGCCAAACCGCGCGGTGACGCGTGGTTTCATCCGCGCTTACGCGAAGGCGGTGCGGCTTGACCCGGCGCCGCTGGTGGCGATGGTGGAAGTGGAAGGGGCGGTTGGGCATGCCGATGCGACCGTGCGTCCGACCCGGGTGACCGCGTCGTTCCAGGAATCGCGCTTCCCTTCGCTGAACGAGCGCAATAGCGGCAAGCCACTGGGCGCCATCGTGGCCGGTGCCGGCCTGCTGGCATTGATTGGCCTGGCCGCAGCCTGGCAGATGGGCATCCTGTCGCCGCTGACGCTGGCGACCCGCGGCGGCCTGAACGCGCCTGCGACCCCGGCTGAAATGCCGGCGCCCGTGGTGGTGGCCCAGCCGGGCGCGCAGCCTGCCGAGACGCCATTGCAGACCCAGAACGTGCCGCTGATTTCCGTACCGCCGCAACCAGGCAGCAATCCTGCGCCGGATGCGGTGGCAGGTGCCGGCGTTCCAGGGCCTGCTGCCGGTGGCGTTCCTGCGCAGGCGCCCGGCGTGGCGCCGGGCACGGTTCCTGCCGCGGTCCCCGGCATGACCACGACGACCGGCGGCGTGGCTGCGCCGGCGACGGCGCCTGGCAATGCGGCGGGTGCGCCTGCTGCGGGCGTGGCGCCAGTCAATCGCGCTGCGCCGACTGTTGGCGCTGCGCCAGCCCCCGGTACCGTCCCGGCAACGACGACGCCTGCTTCGCCGGGGCTGATTCCGGTCAAGCCGTCTGCGGCTGCCCCAGCGCCTGCGCAGGGCGCCGCGCCGGTCGCGATGGCGCCGGCCGTGCCGGCAACGGTTGCCGGTACTGCTCCGGCGGTGGGCGCCGCGGGCGGCAAGCTGGTGCTGACGGTGAAGGAAGATTCCTGGGTCGAGATCCGCCGCGCCGGCCAGCCTAACCTGACCCGCGGCACGGTGAAGGCCGGCAGCACGCAGACCTTCAACGTGCGCGCGGATGACGTGCTGATCGTCGGCAAGCCAGGCGCTGTCGATGCCAACCTGGCGGGCGGCAAGCTGGAACTGACGCAAAGCCCGGGCAAGTCGTACGCCCTCGTGAACATCAAGTAATAAGAGTAGCCAAGCATGTCTTCTTCGAACAATCCGATCCCTTCCGGCCCGCTGGCGCGCCGCGCCAGCCGCCGCGTGCTGATCCAGCACGGCGAGCGCAAGATCTGGGTCGGTGGCGACGCGCCGGTGGTGGTGCAGTCGATGACCAATACCGACACCGCCGATGCGGTGGCGACGGCGATCCAGATCAAGGAACTGGCGCGCGCCGGTTCCGAGCTGGTGCGCCTGACGGTGGACCGCCCGGAAGCGGCGGCCGCCGTGCCTTACATCCGCGACCAGCTGGACAAGATGGGTATCGACGTGCCGCTGGTGGGCGACTTCCACTACAACGGCCACACCCTGCTGACCGAGTACCCGGACTGCGCCGCCGCGCTGTCGAAGTACCGCATCAATCCGGGCAACGTGGGCAAGGGCGCCAAGCGCGATACCCAGTTCGCGCAGATGATCGAAGTGGCGGCCAAGCATGGCAAGCCGGTGCGCATCGGCGTCAACTGGGGTTCGCTGGACCAGGCGCTGCTGGCGCGCATCATGGACGAAAACGCTGCCCGCGAAAATCCATGGACTGCGCAAGCCGTGATGTATGAAGCGCTGATCACTTCCGCGATCGAGAACGCGGTGCGCGCCGAAGAACTGGGCCTGGCACGCGACAAGATCATCCTGTCGTGCAAGGTATCCGGCGTACAGGACCTGATCGCGGTGTACCGCGAACTGGGCAAGCGCTGCGACTATCCGCTGCACCTCGGTTTGACCGAGGCCGGCATGGGCAGCAAGGGCATCGTGGCGTCGACTGCCGCGCTGTCGGTGCTGCTGCAGGAAGGCATCGGCGACACCATCCGCATTTCGCTGACCCCGGAACCGGGCGGCGACCGTACCAAGGAAGTGGTGGTGGGCCAGGAAATCCTGCAGACCATGGGCCTGCGCAAGTTCACCCCGATGGTGATTGCCTGCCCGGGCTGCGGCCGCACCACGTCCACCGTGTTCCAGGAACTGGCGGACGATATCCAGACCTACCTGCGCGAGCAGATGCCGGAATGGAAAAAGACCTACCCGGGCGTGGAGGCGATGAACGTGGCCGTGATGGGCTGCATCGTCAACGGTCCCGGCGAATCGAAGCACGCCAACATCGGCATCAGCCTGCCGGGCACCGGCGAATCGCCGGCTGCTCCGGTCTTTGTCGACGGCCAGAAGGTAGCGACGCTGCGCGGCGATAATATCGTCCAGGAATTCCAGGCGATCGTGCTCGACTACGTACAGAAAAACTACAGCAAAGCAGCTTAAAGAACATGTCCAATAAAGCAGACAAAATCACGGCCATCAAGGGGATGAACGATCTCCTGCCGGCCGACGCCCACTTGTGGGAAATCTTCGAGAACACCGCGCAGTCCGTGGTGCAGAGCTACGGCTTCCAGCAGATCCGCACCCCGATCGTGGAAGAAACCCGCCTGTTCTCGCGCGCCATCGGCGCCGTGACGGACATCGTCGAGAAGGAAATGTATTCCTTTGAAGACTCCATGAACGGCGACCAGCTGACCCTGCGTCCGGAAGGCACTGCAGGCGTGGTGCGCGCCGTGCTGGAACACAACCTGGTGTACGAAGGCCCGAAGCGCCTGTGGTACAAGGGGCCGATGTTCCGCCACGAGCGTCCGCAGCGCGGCCGCTACCGCCAGTTCCACCAGTTCGGTGCGGAAGCCGTGGGCTTCACCGGCCCTGACGTGGACGCCGAAATGATCGTGATGTGCCGCCGCCTGTGGGATGACCTGGGCCTGGAAAACATCCGCCTCGAAATCAACTCCATCGGCGACGCCGAGGAGCGCGCACGCCACCGCGTCGACCTGATCGCCTACCTGCAGCAGCACGAAGAGCACCTGGATGCCGACGCCAAGCGCCGCCTGCACACCAACCCGCTGCGCATCCTGGACACCAAGAACCCCGACCTGCAAGGCATCGTCAACAGCGCGCCGAAGCTGCTGGACTACCTGGGCGAAGAGTCGCTGGCCCACTTCGAAGGCGTGAAGAAGATCCTCGACGCCAACGCAATCCAGTACACCGTCAACACGCGCCTGGTACGCGGCATCGACTACTACAACCGCACCGTGTTCGAATGGGTTACCGACGAACTGGGCGCGCAGGGTACTGTGTGCGCCGGCGGCCGCTATGACCCGCTGATCGAAATGTTCGGCGGCAAGCCAACCCCTGCGGTCGGTTTCGCCATGGGCATCGAGCGCCTGATCGAACTGATGAAGGGCAGCGGCGACACCGCCGCGCCGCGCCAGTGCGACGTCTACCTGGTGCACCAGGGCGAGGCCGCGCGCATGCAGGCCTTCATCATCGGCGAGCGCCTGCGCGACGCCGGCCTGGACGTGATCCTGCATTGCGGCGGCACCAATGGCGCCGGCAGCTTCAAGTCGCAGATGAAAAAAGCCGATGGCTCCGGCGCAACCTTCGCCGTCATCATCGGTGAAGACGAAGTGGCCAACAACACTGCCGTCGTCAAGGCAATGCGCGCTGAAGAAGGCGAGGGCCAGCAGCAGACCGTCGCGTTTGAAGGCGTTGTCGATTATGTCGTGGATCAGATCACATGCGGAGACGATTGTGACCACGACCATCACCACCACCATTAATTAAAGAAACGAGCAGACTGAAACATGGCATACGATCTCGACGAACAAGAACAGCTTGCTAACCTCAAGGCATGGTGGGCAAAGTACGGCAACCTGACCACCTGGGTGGTGATCGCAGGCCTGGCCGCCTATTCGGGCTGGAACGGCTGGAACTACTACCAGCGCAACCAGGCGGCGCAAGCCTCCGTGCTGTTCGATGAACTGCAGACCGCGGTGACGGCCAAGGACAACGCCAAGGTGGCGCGCGTCGCCGGCGACATCGAGTCCAAGTTTGGCCGCACGGCTTACGCATCGCTGGGCGCGCTGAGCGCCGCCAAGTCCTTCTTCGACGCCAATGACCTGAAGTCTGCCAAGGCCCAGCTGGAGTGGGTGGTTGCGCACGGCAATGAGGAACACAAGAACATCGCTTCCATCCGCCTGGCCGGCGTGCTGCTGGACGAGAAAGCCTACGACGCTGCGCTGAAGGCGCTGGCAGTGGCTACGCTGCCGCAGTTCAAGTCCTCGGTGGAAGACCGCAAGGGCGACATCCTGGCGGCACAGAACAAGATGGAAGAAGCCCGCACCGCCTACAAGGCCGCGCTGGAAGCCGCCGACAAGAACAATCCTGGCCGCCAGCTGATCCAGCTCAAGCTCGAATCGATCGGCGGCAGCGTGCCGGAAGTGAAGGCTTAATCCATGCGCGCGATGAACGTGGGAATTCGCCGTACTGTAATTGCACTGGGCGTACTGGCACTGGCCACCGGCTGCGGCAGCCTCAATCCTTTCAAGAAGGAAGACAAGTTCGCGCCGGCCAAGCTGGAAGAGATGAAGGGCGGCGTACCGGCCCGCATCGTGTGGAAGCACAGCACCGGCAAGGCCGGCGCCAGCGTCTTCACGCCGGCCCTGGCCGACAACAGCGTGTTCGTGGCCGATGCCGATGGCGTGATCGAACGCCTGGATGCCGCTACCGGCAAGGTGCAGTGGCGCAGCAAGACCGGCGCCGACCTGACCGCCGGCGTCGGCGTCAGCCCGGACGGCAAGCTGGTGGCCGTGGGCGCCGTGAAAGGCCAGCTGATGGCTTTCGACGGCAGCGGCAAGGCGCTGTGGAAGATCCAGGCTTCGAGCGAGATCCTGTCGTCGCCGGCAGTGGCCAACGACGTGGTGATCGTGCGCACCGTGGACAACAAGGTGACCGCCTATGACGCGGCGGACGGCAAGAAGCGCTGGTTCATCCAGCGCGTGACGCCGCCGCTGACCCTGCGCAATATGCCAGGGCTGGTGATCGCCAACAACAACGTGTACGCGGCGCAGCCTGCGGGCCGCATCCTGGCCCTGGCGCTGTCGAACGGCGTGCCGCGCTTTGAAGTGCCGCTGTCCGAGCCGCGCGGCGCGACCGAGCTGGAACGCGTGTCCGACATCAGCGGTACCCCAAGCGTGTACGAGCAGGACCTGTGCGCAGTGAGCTACCAGGGCAAGGTAGGCTGCCTGGACATCAACACCGGTGTGGCGCGCTGGACCAAGCCGGCATCGTCCGACGTGGGGGTAGGCGTGGACCAGCGCTTCGTGTTCGTGTCGGACGAGAAGGGCGCCGTACAAGCCTTTGCCCGCGAAGGCGGCGCATCGGCATGGAAGAACGAGAAGCTGGCTTACCGCCGCTTGTCGGCTCCGGTTTCCTACGGCCGTTTCGTGGCCGTGGGCGACCTCGAAGGTTATGTGCACTTCCTGTCGCGGGAAGACGGCACGATGTTAGGTCGGATCGCTACCGACGGCAGCGCCATCAAATCGGCGCCGCTGTTGTCCGGTCCGAATGTGATTTTCCAAACCCAGAATGGGACTGTGGCCGCTATCGCGGTCGAATAAGAACAATATGAAGCCGGTAATTGCACTTGTGGGTCGCCCGAACGTCGGGAAATCGACCCTTTTCAATCGACTGACCCGCTCGCGCGATGCGCTGGTGGCGGACCTCCCTGGCCTGACGCGCGATCGTCACTATGGCGAGGGCCGCATCGGCAATCGTCCATTCCTGGTCATCGATACCGGCGGTTTCGAACCGGTCGCCAAGGAAGGCATCATGTTCCAGATGGCCCTGCAGACCAAGCAGGCCGTGGCCGAAGCCGACGTGGTGGTGTTCCTGGTCGATGGCCGCCAGGGCATGACCCCGCACGACAAGACGATTACCGATTTCCTGCGCAAATCCGGCCGTCCGGTGCTGCTGGTGGTGAACAAGGCCGAAGGCATGCGCTATACCGCTGCCGTGTCGGACTTCTATGAGCTGGGCCTGGGCGATCCGTACGCGATTTCCGGCGCCCATGGCGACGGCGTGCACGACCTGGTGCAGGAGGCGCTGGACAAGGCCTTCGCTTCGCGTCCGGCCGACGAGGAGGAATTGCTGCCGCAGGAACGCGGCATCAAGATCGCGCTGGTGGGCCGCCCGAACGTGGGCAAGTCGACCCTGATCAACACCCTGGTCGGCGAAGAACGCGTGATCGCCTTCGACATGCCGGGCACCACCCGCGATTCGATCGAGATCCCGTTCGAGCGCGATGGCAAGCAGTACACCCTGATCGACACGGCAGGTATCCGCCGCCGCGGCAAGGTGTTCGAAGCGATCGAGAAGTTTTCGGTGGTGAAGACGCTGCAGTCGATCTCGGAAGCGAACGTGGTGATCCTGATGCTCGATGCGCAGCAGGATATCTCGGAACAGGATGCGCACATTGCCGGCTTCATCCTGGAATCGGGCCGCGCCCTGGTGGTGGCGGTCAACAAGTGGGACGGCCTGCAGTCGGACGACCGCGACCAGGTGAAGATGGACATGGACCGCAAGCTGGACTTCCTGTCCTTCGCCA
>JBCNOX010000232.1:0-7604 GCA_039593645.1 Pseudoduganella sp. | reverse complement strand
GCGGCGCATCTTCCAGGCCCTCCGGACGCATGCCCACCAGTACCTTGCTCTTGCCCGCCAGTTCCAGCAGCTGGTTGCGCGCCGCCAGCAGGGCGTCGTGTCCCAGTCCGCCGCGGTCCTGCAAGCGGGCCGTAATGCCGGTTGCGTTGCCCAGCTCACGGATCGGCGGCGGATTCAGGGCAAAAATCTGTGCATCCTGGATGTGCGCCAGGCCGCCGAAGGAGCGGCGGGCTATCTCTTCCGCCGACTGGTCCGGGCCGCGCTCTTTCCAGTCCTTCAGCGGAATGAACACCAGGCCGGCATTCTGCCCGCTGCCCGAGAAGCTGAAGCCGGCCACCGCAATGGTGCGCGCCACGCCAGGCTGGCTGCGGAAGTATTTGTCTACTTCCGCCAGCACGGCCTCGGTCCGGCCGCGCGCGGCGCCCGGCGGCAGCTGTACGTTGGCGATGATATAGCCCTGGTCTTCGCTTGGCAGGAAGGAGGAGGGCAGGCGCACGTA
Organism: Pseudoduganella sp.; assembly: GCA_039593645.1. Classification (GTDB taxonomy): domain Bacteria; phylum Pseudomonadota; class Gammaproteobacteria; order Burkholderiales; family Burkholderiaceae_D; genus Rugamonas. The sequence goes on along the minus strand of JBCNOX010000232.1, from coordinate 7,105 downwards.
CAGCCAGGCGACGATGCCCAGCAGTACTGCGAAGATCAGCATGAAGCGCCCGGTGCGCTGCAGGATTTTCGCCACCCAGCCCTGGTAGTGCGATGCTGTGGAGGCGAAACCGCGGTTGAACCAGCCGAAAATGCCGGTCTTGGCGTGATGATGGCCGGCTTCCACCGGTTTCAGCATGGTCGCGCACAAGGCCGGCGTCAGCGACAGCGCCATCAGCGCCGAGAACACCATGGCCGACACCATCGACAGCGAGAACTGGCGGTAGATGGCCCCGACTGCGCCGCCGAAAAAGGCCATCGGGATGAACACGGCAATCAGCACCAGCGTGATGCCGATGATCGCGCCGGTGATCTGCGACATGGCCTTGCGCGTTGCTTCGCGCGGCGACAATCCTTCCTCGCTCATGATGCGCTCGACGTTCTCGACCACCACGATGGCATCGTCCACGAGGATGCCGATCGCCAGCACCATGCCGAACATGGTCAGCACGTTGATCGAGAAGCCGAACACCTGCATCGCGGCGAAAGTACCCATCAGCGCCACCGGAACTACGATGGTCGGGATCAGGGTGTAGCGGATATTCTGCAGGAAGACGTACATCACCAGGAATACCAGCGCCACGGCTTCCAGCAGGGTCTTGACTACTTCCTCGATGGAGATCTTGACGAACAGCGAGGTGTCGTAAGGCACGGTGTACTTCAGGCCCGGCGGGAAGTATTTCTGCAGCTCGTCCATCTTGGCGCGCACGATATTGGCGGTGGCCAACGCGTTGCCGGTCAGCGACTGCTGCACGGCGATGGCGACGAAGGGCTCGCCGTTCAGGCGCGCGCTGACGCGGTAGCTCGCGCCGCCCAGTTCCAGGCGTGCCACGTCGCGCAGCCGCACCAGGGAGCCGTCGCGGTTGGCGCGCAGCACGACCTTGCCGAATTCTTCCACGGAGCTGAGCTGGCCGGTCACCACCACCGGCGCGAACCAGGTCTGCGAGCGCTGGTTCGGCAAGTCGCCTACCGTGCCTGCCGCCACCTGGGCATTTTGCTGGCGGATGGCGGCGGTGACGTCGCTCATATTGAGTTTGTAGCCGGTCAGCTTGTCGGGATCGACCCAGACGCGCATGGAGCGCTCGGTGCCGAACAGTTCCGCCTGACCGACACCGGGCAGGCGCTTGATCTCATTGACCACGTTGCGGGCCAGGTAGTCGCCGATGGCCGTGGTGTCCATGCTGCCGTCGGTCGATGATGCGCCGACGAACATCAGGATATTGGAGCGCGCCTTGGTGACCTGCACGCCCTGCTGGATCACGGCCTGCGGCAGGCGCGATTCCACGCGCTTGATGCGATTCTGCACGTCCACCGCGGCCAGGTCGGGATTGGTGCCGGGCTGGAAGGTGACGGTGATGCTGACGGAGCCGTTCGAGTCGCTCTGGGATTCGACGTATTGCAGGCCGTCGGCGCCGTTCATTTCCTGCTCGATGACCGAGGTGACGGCGTCGTCCAGCACTTGCGCCGAGGCACCCGGGTAGGCGGCGCTGATGACGATCGACGGCGGTGCGATGGTCGGGTATTGCGCCACCGGCAGCGTAGTGATTGCCAGTGCTCCACCCAGCAGGATGAAGAGGGCGATCACCCACGCGAAGACGGGGCGGTCGATAAAGAACTTTGCCATGTGGCGGCCCCTTTACCTGGCCGCCGGAGCGGATGCGGCAGGCGCGGCGCCGGCCGGTGCCGGCCCGTTCGCCGGGCCTTTCCACGGCACCGGATTGACGGTGCCGCCTGGTTTGGTCTTCTGGAAGCCTTCCACGATGATGCGCTCGCCGCCTTTCAGGCCCGAGCTGACCACCCACTTGCCGCCGACAGCCGCATCGGCCTTGACCGGAACCGAGCTGACCTTGTTGTCTGCGCCGACCACCAGCACCGAGGCGCCTTCCGCACCGCGCACCACGGCCTGCTGCGGCACCGTGATGGCCGATTCGTTGACGCCCTGTTCCAGGCGGGCGCGCACGTACATGCCCGGCAGCAGCGTGCGGTCGGGGTTCGGGAATTCGGCGCGCATCGACACCGCTCCGCTCGATTCGTCGACAGCAACGTCCGAGAACAGCAGCTTGCCGGGGCGTGAGTATTCCTGGCCATCTTCGGTCAACAGGGTGACGCGTGCCTGGTCCTTGCCGGCGCTCTTCAGCGTGCCTGCGGCCAGTGCCTGCTTGAGGCGCAGCAGTTCGGCGGACGATTGGGTAATGGTGACGTAGATCGGATCCAGCTGCTGCACGGTCGCCATCGGCGTCGCTTCATTCTGCCCGACCAGCGCGCCCTCGGTGACCAGGGCGCGGCCCACGCGGCCCGAGATCGGCGCGGTGACGGTGGCGTAGCCCAGCGTCAGTCCCGCGTTCTTGCGCGCGGCGCGGGCTGACTGCAGTTCGGCGCCGGCCTGCTTTTGCGCAGTGACGGCGTCGTCGTATTCCTGCTGGCTGACGGCCTGCGCTGCCAGCAGCGGCTTGTAGCGTTTGGCCTTCAGGTCGGCTTGCGCGAGATTGGCTTCCGCGCGTGCAATCGCGGCGTCCGCGCTTTCCACATTGGCCTGGAATTGCGCGGGATCGATGCGGAACAGGACTTCGCCCGCCTTGACGTCGCCACCTTCCCTGAACACCCGCTGCAGCACGATGCCCGGCGTTCGTGCCCGCACCTGGGCGATGCGCGAAGCTTCGACGCGGCCCGGCAGCTCATTGGTGATGGTCACCTGGCCGCTGGCTGCGGTGATGAAGGAAACGGTGGGAGGGGGCGGGGCCGCCTTGTTGGCGTCTTTTTTATCGCCGCAAGCCGCAAGGGTAAGCGACAGGGCAATTGCCAGCGGAAGGGTGCGCAATACAGGTTTCATTGGCGTCTCGTGGTGGAGGTGGGACTGCGCCGAAAATTGTATAACACTGTCAATTGTAACGTTTTGTATAGACCAAAATAACAAAAAAGGACGCCGAAGCGTCCTTTTGGGGAAGAAGCAGGGGATTGCTCAGCGCATTGCAGAGATCATTTGCTTCAGCTTATTGGAGTCGGCCACGAAGGCGCGGATGCCCTCGGCCAGCTTTTCCGTCGCCATCGCGTCTTCGTTCAGCATGAAGCGGAAAGTCTTCTCATCCATCGCGATCTTGACGGCAGTGCCGGTATCGGCCGGGGACAGCTTGCGCTCGACCGGCGCCTGAGTGTCGGCCAGCTTTTGCAGCAGGTCAGGCGAAATGGTCAGCAGGTCGCAGCCGGCCAGTTCCAGGATCTGGCTGGTGTTGCGGAAGGATGCTCCCATTACTTCGGTCTTGTAGCCGAACTTGCGGTAGTAGTTGTAGATGCGCTTGACCGACTGCACGCCCGGATCTTCGGCGCCCTGGTAGTCGATGCCGGTGGACTTCTTGAACCAGTCGTAGATACGGCCGACGAACGGGGAAATCAGCTGCGAACCCGCTTCCGCGCAGGCGATCGCCTGGCACAGCGAGAACAGCAGGGTCATATTGGTGCGGATGCCTTCCTTCTCCAACTGCTCGGAAGCGCGGATGCCTTCCCAGGTGGAGGCAATCTTGATCAGCACGCGCTCGCGCGGAATGCCGGCTTTTTCGTACAGCGCGATCAGCTCGCGGCCTTTGGCCACGTTGCCTGCCACGTCGAAGGACAGGGCAGCGTCGATTTCGGTCGAAACGCGGCCAGGAACGTACTTCAGGATTTCGGTGCCGAAGGCGATCAGCAGCTTGTCGATGATCTCGCCGGTGGTGGCGTTCGGGTTGTCGCGCACGGCTTTTTCCAGCAGCGGCTTGTATTCATCCTTCTGCACCGCTTTTAGGATCAGCGATGGATTGGTGGTCGCGTCTTGCGGCGCGTAAGCCTTGATCGACTGGAAATCGCCGGTGTCGGCAACAACGGTAGTGTATTGCTTGAGCTGTTCGAGCTGATTCATTGCAGTCCTGGGTACGTGAGGGACGAAAAAAACCTATTGTACTAAATCGGCGCGGCCCGCCATGTTGCGTTTACAATGGGGATTATTAGTATTCTCATATTTTGGTCTGAGGAGTTTGCCATGATCCTGGCAATTGTTGGAGCGCTGCTGCTGGCGCTGGGCCTGTTTTCCGGAGCCGCGCTGGTACTGGCGCAGCTGGGCGTCGGGGGATTGGCAGCCGGCCTTTCCCTGTGGCTGATGTTCCCGCTGTTTAGCGTAGCGGGCTACCTGCTGTTTGCCACCGGCGCGCGCGTGGCCAATTTCCGCGCGCTGTCGTTTGCCGTGTCGATCGCCTTGCTGCTGCTGGCGCTGGGCTGTGCGGCTGTCCTGGTGGCCGATGCCACCGCCTTGATGGCGCTGCACGGCGGTACCGGCGCGCTGTGGTATGTGCTGCTGATTGCCGGGGTGCTGGGCGCAACCGGCGCCGCTTCGCACGGAAGGGTGACGGCGCAATAAGACCCCGGGCAACTTCATGAAATCAGTCGCAGTCATTGGCGGCGGTGTCACCGGCGTCACGACAGCTTATGCGCTGGCGCGCCGTGGCCTCCGGGTCACCTTGTTCGAACGCCACCGCTATCCCGCCATGGAGACTTCGTTCGCCAATGGCGGCCAGTTGTCTGCTTCCCATGCCGAAGCGTGGAATAGCTGGAGCACGGTGGCGAAGGGCTTGAAGTGGATGCTGCGCAGCGATGCGCCACTGCTGGTCAACCCCAAGCCGGGCTGGCACAAGCTGTCCTGGATTGCCGAATTCCTGGCTGCGATTCCCCGTTACGAAAGCAATACCATCGCCAGCACGCGGCTGGCGATCGCGGCACGCGAACACCTGTTCGGCTGGGCGCGCGAGGAGCACATCGATTTCGACGAGCGGCATGAAGGCATCCTGCATGTTTATCGCGACAAGGCCGGTTTCGACCATGCGGCGCAGGTGACCGGGCTGCTGGCGCAGGGCGGCTTGCAGCGCCGCGCCGTGACGCCGGAGGAAATGCGGGCCATCGAGCCGACGCTGGCGGGGCAGTTCTACGGCGGTTTCTTTACCGAGAGCGACAGCACCGGGGACATCCATAAATTCACGGTAGGGCTGGCGCAGGCAGCCGACGCGCGCGGTGTGCAAATGCTGTATGGCGCCGAAGTGCGCGGGCTGGATGCCGGCGGCGATGGGGTGCAGGTCATGTTCGCGCTTGATGGGGCGGAGCAGGTCATGCGCTTTGACGCGCTGGTGGTCTGCGCCGGCACGGCCAGCCGCGACTTTGCCGCCGTGCTGGGCGACCGTGTCAACGTCTATCCGGTGAAGGGCTATTCGATCACGGTGATGCTGGAGGAGGCGCAAAGCCGTGCCGCCGCACCGACGGTCAGCCTGGTGGACGATGCCGCCAAGCTGGTAAGCAGCCGCCTGGGCGCCAATCGCTTCCGCGTAGCGGGGACGGCGGAGTTCAACGGTTTTAACCGAGACATCCGCGCCGACCGCATTGCGCCGCTGGTGAAGTGGGTGCAGCAGTGCTTCCCCGGCGTATGCACGCGCCAGGTCGTGCCCTGGGCTGGCCTGCGGCCAATGATGCCGGACCTGATGCCTCGCGTCGGGGCGGGCAAGCGGCCGGGCGTGTTTTACAACACCGGCCATGGACACCTGGGGTGGACCATGTCCGCAGCTACTGCAGAGCTAATTGCAGGGCAGGTGCAGGAAGCGCTGGAGCCGGGCGCATCGCGAGGGCGCACACAGTTGGCGGCTTGACTGGACAGCGCGGCTGCATGGTCTATGGTGAAGATTGGCGGCTTCGCCGCAAATCAGGGAACCTAGGAGACCATCATGCCACGCTATATTGTTGAACGCACTTTCCCGGACGGCTTGCACATTCCTGTCAACGCCGATGGCGCCAAAGCCTGCGATGCGGTGATCGGCACCAATGCCGCCAGCGGCGTCACCTGGATCCACTCCTATGTGAGCGATGACCTGCGCAAAACTTACTGCCTGTACGAAGCACCGTCGCCGGAAGCGATCCGCAAGACTGCGGAAATGAACCACCTGCCGGTCGATAAGATCACGCAGGTGACGTCGCTCGATCCTTACTTCTACAAAGGTTAGGCCGGCTGGCCAACGATCACGCGGTTGCGTCCTTCACGCTTGGCGGTGTAGAGCGCGCGGTCGGCTGCTTCCAGCAGCGATTTGGCATCGTTCAGGCGCTCCTTGTCGAAACTGGCGACGCCGATGCTGAGGGTGACGTGCGGATGCGCGGCCTTGGGCGCGTGCGCCATGTTCAGCGATTCCACATGAGCGCGGATCACTTCCGCGTGCTGTGCCGCTTGCTCGGGCGTGGTGTCGGGCAGGATTGCGGCGAATTCCTCGCCGCCGTAGCGCGCGGCCAGGTCGGCCGGACGCTGCAGGCGCGAGGCGAAGGCTTCCGCCACCATGGTCAGGCAGGCGTCGCCCTGCTGGTGGCCAAAGTGGTCGTTATAGGCTTTGAAGGAGTCGATATCCATCAGCAGCAGGGAAAGGCTGGCGTCCTGGCGCTGCGCGCGGCGCAATTCGCGGTCGAGCGCCACGTCGAAGTGGCGGCGGTTGGCGATGCCGGTCAGGCCGTCCACATAGGACTGGGCGCGCAGGGCCTCCGCCTGGCCGCGTAACTGGCGTTCGCGGCCCACCGTGTTGCTGACGTCCGCCACTTCGACCAGGCAAAAGCGCTCCTTGCCTTCATTGAAAGGCGTGAGCGTGACCGCCTGTTCGATGCGCTCGCCGCCCCAGGTGCCGGCGGCGAACAGCGGGAAAGGCGTACGGTCCTGGTTCTGCGGCAGTACGGAAGGCAGGTTGTTGGCCAGTGCGGTGTGCAGCGACTGTTCGATGCGCTTGCCGGAAAGTTCGGGGAAAGCTTCCACCAAAGTCAGGCCCTGCACGCGGGATGCGGCCATGCCGGAGCGGCTGGCCAGCCACTGGTTCCAGAAGATGATGCGCTGGTCGGCGTCCAGCACCATCAAGCCGAGGTTGGCGAGGCCTAAAACGCGGCCATATAGTGTCGATTCTTGCATGAAAGGCATTATATGGATTTTAGAGTTTTGCGTCGGATTTTCGTGTTGAGCGATTGCTCTACAGAAAAATATAATACCCTTATGAAAAAACTGACTATTCTGGCCGCGCTGTGCGCCGCCA
>JBCNOX010000231.1:0-7617 GCA_039593645.1 Pseudoduganella sp. | reverse complement strand
GACGCGGGTGACGATGATCTCGTTATACAGCTTGGTTTCCAGCACCTGCGCCAGGCCGGCGGCCAGCGCGAGCAGGGTCTTGCCGGTACCGGCCTGGCCCAGCAGGGTGATGAAGTCGCACTCCGGGTTCATCAACAGGTTCAGCGCGAAGTTCTGCTCGCGGTTGCGGGCAGTCACGCCCCACACGCTGTTCTTGTTGTGCGAGTAGTCGCGCAGGGTTTGCAGCACGGCGGTCTTGCCGTTGATCTGCTTCACTTGCGCGTAGAACGGCGACTCGCCGCTGTTCGGCTCCAGGAACACGAACTGGTTCACCAGCAGGGAAGGGATGAACGGGCCGGTCACGCGGTAGAAGGTGCTCGACTGGCCGTGCTTGTTCTCCTGCCAGGACTCCATGTCCTTGCCGTGCTTGTTCCAGAAGTCGTCCGGCAGCTGGACGATGCCCGAGTACAGCAGGTCGGTGTCTTCCAGCACGTGGTCGTTGAAGTAGTCTTCCGCAGGCAGGCCGAGGGCGCGCGCCTTGATGCGCATGTTGATGTCTTTCGACACCAGCACCACGGCGCGGCCAGGCTGCTCCGCTTCCAGCGAACGCACCACGGCCAGGATCTGGTTGTCGGCCTTGCCTTGCGGCAGGCCTTCCGGCAGGTCGGCTACCTGCACCTTGGTCTGGAAGTACAGGTGGCCCTTGGCATCCTTGTTACCCAGCTTGTTCAGCGGGATGCCGTTTTCCATGTCGTCGTCGTCGGTGTTGCTGACCAGGGCATCCAGCGTACGCGATACCTGGCGCGCATTGCGCGCGACTTCGGACATGCCTTTCTTGTGGTTGTCCAGTTCTTCCAGCGTCATCATCGGCAGGAAGACGTCGTGTTCTTCGAAGCGGAACAGCGACGACGGGTCGTGCATCAGCACATTGGTGTCGAGCACGAACAGCTTGGTGCTGCCCACCACGTCGGCCTTGCGGCTGGTGGCGGACTTGAGCACCACTTCGTGCTCTTTGTGTTTGGCCGGGTGCGGGGCATCGGCCTTGATCGGCGTGACCTTGGCGCGCGCTTGCGGCGCAGCCTTGGTGCGCGGTGGCGCTGGCACGTCGTCCGGCAGCTTGACGGCCTTCAGTGCAGGCGTCTTCTTCGCTGCGGTCTTTTTCGCAACTGGTTCTTTCACTGCTTTGGCAGCAGTCTTGGTGGCCGCTTTCTTCGGCGCGGGTGCTGCCTTTTCTTCAGTAGGGAAGGGAACCGGATTTGCTCCGCTCGCCTTCGGGTAGTCTTTAGCCAGCAGCAGGGTGGCTGGCTTGCTAGGCAGTTTTGGCAGTGGCATCAGGATCTCAATCTAAAAAAGATGCGCCCACGCGAGGGCGATTGCCCGGCATGGACGAACTAGGGGGTGAATCGGAAAAACTAAAGGATGCCTGGCGGGCGTCTGCGTCGCCCGAAAGCCGGTGGGCATGCCACCGGGGACAGTGGGTGGAAGGACTTACTCGACTCAAAATCTGGCTGACACGTTCAAATGTAAAGCTCCCGTTGAGCTAACACATTCGCGGCGAGGGCCTTGCCATCAGCCCAGGTTTGCCACGAATTCCAGCACTTCATCGACGTGACCTGGTACTTTCACGCCTCTCCATTCTTTCACCAATCGGCCTTTTGCGTCAATCACAAACGTGCTGCGCTCAATGCCGCGTACATCTTTACCGTACATTTTTTTCATCTTCATGACATTGAAGGCCAGGCATACCGCTTCGTCCGGATCGGAGATCAGTTCGAACGGCAGGCCCAGTTTCGCCTTGAAGTTCTCGTGCGAGCGCAGCGAGTCGCGGCTGATGCCATAAATTTCAGCACCGGCGGCGGTGAACTGGTCGTGCAGGTCGCGGAACGCCATGTTCTCGGTGGTGCAGCCCGGGGTGTTGTCCTTGGGGTAGAAGAACAGCACGGTCGATTTGGCGGGGCGGCCCGAAAGCTGGAAGGTTTGGCCGCTGGTCATCGCGGCGCTGAAGTCGGGGATGGTTTGGCTCATGCGCGTTTATATGGGGGCAAAGTGTTATTTTTCAATGATCAGTGCCAGCAGGGCTTTGCGGCCTTCGCCCATCAGGATGTTGTAGGTGCGGCAGGCGGCATTGGTGTCCATGCATTCCACGCCGATCTGCTTGCCGATCAGCGGTGCGGCCAGGCGTGGGTGGACGAAGCGCTGGCGCTCGCCGGTGCCGAGAATCACGACATCCGGCTGTTCGGCCAGCAGTTGTTCGAAGTGTTCGACTGTCAGTTCCTCAAACTTCGCCACTGGCCAGGGGCGCGGGGCGCTTTCCGGCAGGACCAGCAGGCTGTAGTCGAAAGGCTTGCCGTTGATCTCGACTCCACCTTCGAAATAGCCGGAAACGGTCTGGTATTGACCAGTGGTAGAGGAATGGAGCTTCATAAGGAAAACGTACTAAGCGCTATATTTAAATACAATAGAGATCTTATTGTAACGTTTTGCGCATATCGATGGTTGATTAAACCAATTTAATTCGGCAGAATGGGTATTTTCGCAATGCAGCATTTATACGTAAGGGATTGATTTTGCGTCCGGTTCAGAAATCCAGCAAGCTTAACGAGATTTGTTACGAGATCCGCGGCCCTGTGCCGGAGAAGGCCCGCCTGATGGAGGAAGAGGGCCACAAGATCATCAAGCTGAATATCGGCAATATGCAGCCGTTCGGCTTCGATCCGCCTGACGAAATCGTCCACGACATGATCCTGAACCTGCCGAATGCGGCCGGTTATACCGATTCCAAAGGCCTGTTTGCCCCGCGCAAGGCGGTCATGCATTACACCCAGCAGAAGAAAGTCGCCAATGTCACCATGGACGACATCTACCTGGGCAATGGCGCGTCCGAGCTGATCGTGATGTCGATGAACGCGCTGCTGAACAACGGCGACGAAGTGCTGGTGCCGGCGCCGGACTATCCGCTGTGGACCGCGGCAGTCAGCCTGTCCGGCGGCAAGCCGGTGCACTATGTCTGCGACGAGCAGCAGGACTGGTTCCCGGACATCGACGACATGCGCAAGAAGATCACGCCGAATACCAAGGCGATCGTGGTCATCAACCCGAACAACCCGACCGGCGCGCTGTACCCGGACGAGGTGCTGCTGCAGATTATCGAACTGGCGCGCCAGCACCAGCTGATCATCTACGCCGACGAAATCTACGACAAGGTGCTGTACGACGGCGTCAGCCACACCTCGATCGCCGCGCTGTGCGACGACGTGTTCTGCGTGACCTTCAACGGCCTGTCCAAGAGCTACCGTTCCTGCGGCTACCGCGCCGGCTGGATGGTGCTGTCGGGCGAAAACAAGAAATATGCGAAGGATTACATCTGGGGCCTGAACATGCTGGCCTCGATGCGCCTTTGCGCCAACGCTCCGGGGCAGTTTGCGATCCAGACTGCGCTCGGCGGCTACCAGAGCATCAATGACCTGGTGGCCCCTGGCGGGCGCCTGCTCAAGCAGCGCGACCTTGCATACAAGCTGCTGTCCGAGATTCCGGGCGTCAGCGTAGTCAAGCCAAAAGCAGCACTGTATATGTTCCCCCGCCTCGATCCGAAGATCTACCCGATCGCGGACGACCAGCAATTCGCTTACGAACTGCTGGAAGAAACCAAGGTCCTTATCGTACAGGGCACGGGCTTCAACTGGCATAGCCCGGACCACTTCCGCGTGGTGTTCCTGTCGAATTCGGACGATATGGAAGATGCATTTGGCCGTATCGCGCGCTTCATGGAAGGCTACCGAAAACGGCACGGCCACAGCTAACAAAAACCAGGGATATTGAAAGATGAAATCGATTAAAGTAGGTTTGCTCGGCGTAGGCAATGTAGGCGCCGGGACGTTCAGTGTATTGCGACGCAACCAGGAAGAGATCCGCCGCCGCGCTGGCCGCGGCATCGAGATTGTGGCCGTATCGGCCCGCAACCTGGAGCGCGCAAAAGAGCGCACCGAAGGCCAGTGCAAAGTCGTGGCAGACCCGTTCGCGATCGTCAACGATCCGGAAATCGATATCGTCGTGGAGCTGATTGGCGGCTATGACACCGCCAAGGAACTGGTGATGCAGGCCATCGCCAACGGCAAGCACGTGGTCACCGCCAACAAGGCGCTGCTGGCCATGCATGGCACCGAAATCTTCGCCGCGGCCCAGGCCAAGGGCGTGATGGTGGCCTTCGAAGCTGCCGTTGCGGGCGGCATCCCGATCATCAAGGCGCTGCGTGAAGGCCTGACCGCCAACCGCATCGAATGGATCGCCGGCATCATCAACGGCACCACCAACTTCATCCTGTCCGAGATGCGCGACAAGGGCCTGGACTTCGGCACCGTGCTGAAGGAAGCGCAGCGCCTGGGTTACGCCGAAGCCGACCCGACCTTCGACATCGAAGGCGTGGACGCGGCGCACAAGGCGACCATCCTGTCGGCAATTGCCTTTGGCATCCCGGTGCAGTTCGACAAGGCGCATATCGAGGGCATCACCAAGCTGCAGGCGATCGACATCAAGTATGCCGAACAACTGGGCTACCGCATCAAGCTGCTGGGCATCGCGCGCCGCGCCAAAGTGAATGGCGGCGAGGGCATCGAGCTGCGCGTGCACCCGACCCTGATCCCGGCCAAGCGCCTGATCGCCAATGTGGAAGGTGCGATGAATGCGGTGCTGGTGCAGGGCGACGCCATCGGCGCCACCATGTACTACGGCAAGGGCGCCGGTCCGGAACCGACTGCTTCCGCCGTGATCGCGGACTTGGTCGACATCACCCGCCTGGCGACGGCTGATCCTGAGCACCGCGTGCCGCACCTGGCCTTCCAGCCGAACGCGATGACCGACATCAAGATCCTGCCGATGTCCGAAATCACCACCAGCTACTACCTGCGCATGACGGTGGCCGACCGTCCGGGCGTATTGGCGGAGCTGACCCGCATCCTTGCCGACGCCACCATCTCCATCGACGCCATGATGCAGAAGGAACCGGCGGAAGGCGAGACCCACACCGACATCATCCTGCTGACCCACCAGACGCAGGAAAAGAACGTGGTGGCGGCGATCGAGAAGATCGAGAAGCTGTCCAGCATCGTCGGCAACGTCACCAAGATCCGCCTCGAAAACCTCGCTTAACAATCCCGGTGTTCGCAGATCAAATGGCCCCGCTGGGGCCATTTTCTTGTCATTGTTTTCTTTGTTTTATGCAGAATTGGTTTCGCATTATTTGTTTGGCCAGTATTTCGATTTTGCTGGCGGGATGCGGCACCTTGTCCGACAGTCAGCTGGACCCGGATAACAGCGCCGCCGAGCGTCTTGGACTGAGCGGCGATATCGGCGCCGAGGTAGCAAGCCTGGCGCAGCCGATGATCGACTCCGGCGAAACGACGGGGCTGGTAGTGGGCGTCCTGACGCCCGATGGAAAGCAGCAATTCTTCGGCTTCGGCACGACGCACCAGGAGGGCGGCCACCGTCCAGACGGCGACACCTTGTTTGCCGTGGGCTCCCTCAGCAAAGGCTTCCTGGCGGCCACTACTTCCGTGCTGGTGCAAGAAGGCGTGCTGCACTGGGACGATACGCTGGCGACGCTATTGCCTGCCGACCAGCCACTGAGCGCGGATGCGCAACGCATCACCTTGCGCCAGCTCGTCACACATACCGCCGGCCTCCCGCGCCAGCCGATGACCGAGCGAACCTTACTGTATTTTGTCGAGTACCTGTTTACCGGCAACAGCTTCTACCGTCATTTCGACCGGCCTTATTTGCTGGAGTACCTGTCGACGTTCAGCAAGCACAATGGCGGCGTGCCGCAGTACTCGAACATCGGCTATGGCGTGCTCGGTTATGTGCTGGAACTGCAGACCGGCAAGAAAGTCGACGCGCTGGTGCATGAGAAAGTGCTCGACCCGCTGCGGCTGCAAAGCACGGGCTATGTGCCGCAGAATTTGCCAGGCTACGCCGGGCGGGCCCTGGGCCACGCCGGCGACCAGCCCAAATTTATCCGGCGCGGAAAGCTGGTCCCGGACTGGCAATTTACCGACATCATGAGCGGTTCCGCGGCGCTTTACTCGAATGCGCGCGACCTGCTGGCTTACGCCAATGCGCACCTGTCGCCGACCGGTGACGGCATGCTCGATGCCGGCTTGCGCGAGACGCTGAAAGTCCAGTACGAGCGCAAGACCGAGGCCGCAGCCAGCGCCTGGTTCGTCGACGAGATCGATGGCCACCGGATCGCCCACCAGGTCGGGCTGGTGGCTGGCTACACGGCCTACATCGGCATTGACGAGCAAACGCGCGCTGCGGTGGTGGTATTGCAGAATAATTTCAACTGGACCGACAGGATCGGCCATCGCCTTCTGCTACGGATGGCGCAAGCCCGAAAAAAAACGGGCGACGCTGGGTCGCCCGATAAGGGAGGTACTACTGCAGCGAAGGCATTACTTGCCGGCGACAGTTAGCTCACTCTTCACTTCTTTCACCCCCGCTACGGAGGATGCCGCCTGGATCGCCTTGGCGCCGGCATCGGAGCTTGCAACGGTGCCGCTCAGGACCACGACGCCCTGGTTGGCCGACACGATGATCTCTTTCTGGTCCGAGAGGGCAGCCTTGACCTTGGCCTGCAGCGTGGAATCGGCAGTGGCTACGGCGGCACCGGCCATGGCGCCTTCTTGCTGCGCATGTGCGGACAGCGAGGCGAGGGCGAATGCTGCGGCGGCGAACAGGCCTGCGATCAGTTTGGAATCCTTCATGGTCTATCTCTCCATCTTTGAGTTGGCAATTAACGCTTGTGCGTTGTCCTTGTTATTGCAAGGCTTGTGCCATGTAGAGAAATCAATGACTTAGCTGTACGGCAACATGAAATTTGTCGCCGCACAGCGACAGGGTTCCGGCCGCAGTGCCCAACACCTTGATTTGACGGGCTTTATGGCTGTCGCCCCTCGGCGACAGGCTCGTTGCGGAACTGCGCGGCGTTCAGTTCGTGCTTTTGCAGCAGGCGATAAAACTCGGTGCGATTGCGTTCCGCCAGGCGTGCGGCGTCCGCCACGTTGCCGTCGGTGAGCTTCAGCAACTGCACCAGGTAGTTGCGCTCGAAGCGCTGCTTGGCTTCGGTGTAGCTGAGTACTTCCAGCGAGGGCACGCGCAGTGCGCGCTGCACCAGCGACAGCGGTACCAGTGGCGCGGTGGCCAGGGCGCAGGCGTGTTCCACCACGTTATAGAGCTGGCGCACATTGCCCGGCCAGGAAGCGCGCGACAGTGCTTCCAACGCTTCGGGAGCGAAGCCGTTGACGGTCTTGCCGTACTTGGCTGCCAGCATCTGCAGGAAGCGTGTGGCCAGCAGGCCGATGTCCTCGCGCCGCTCTGCCAGCGAGGGCAGGGTGAGCGTGATGACATTCAGGCGGTAGTAAAGGTCTTCGCGGAACTGGCCTTCGAGCATGGCCGCTTCCAGGTCGCGGTGGGTGGCGGAAAGCACGCGCACGTTGACCGGCCGGCCGTTGTCGGAGCCGACCTGGCGTACCACGCGCTCCTGCAGCACGCGCAGCAGTTTTACTTGCAGCAGCAGCGGCATGTCGCCGATCTCGTCGAGGAACAGCGTGCCGCCGTCGGCCGCCTGCAGCAGGCCTTCGCGGC
>JBCNOX010000230.1:0-7620 GCA_039593645.1 Pseudoduganella sp. | reverse complement strand
GGCGCCGATCGGCAGCAGGCGATCGTTGAAGTCGTAGCTGGCGTTGTGCAGCACGCAGGGGCCGAGCCCATGGCCGCCGTCGCGGTGGTCGCCCTCGCCGTTGCCGATGAAGATGTAGCAGCCAGGCTTCTCCTGCAGGAAGAAGGCGAAGTCCTCGGCGCCCATGGTCGGCTCGACGTTACCGTCCACCATGGATTCACCCACGACGGACTTCATCACTTCCAGCGCGAATTTCGTCTCGCGGGCGTGGTTCACCAGCGGCGGATAGTTGCGGCGGAAGGTGAATTCGACTTCAGCGTCGAAGGCGGCAGCAATGCCTTCGGCCAGCGACTGCATGCGCTTTTCCACCAAGTCCAGGACCTCGGTGGTGAAGGTCCGCACGGTGCCAACCAGTTTCGCATCGTCGGGAATCACATTGGTCGCGCTGCCGGCGTGGATCTGCGTGATCGACAGCACGGCCGTATCCAGTGGGCTCTTGTTGCGCGTAACGATGGTCTGCCAGGCCTGCGCAATCTGCACCGCGATCATGATCGGGTCGATGCCCTTGTGCGGCTGGGCCGCGTGGGCGCCCTTGCCGCGCACCGTCACGTGGAATTCGTTGGAGGAGGCCATCATCGGGCCCTCGCACACGCTCAGGGTGCCGGTCGCGGCGCCGGGCCAGTTGTGCATGCCGTAGATTGCATCCATCGGGAAGCGCTCGAACAGGCCGTCCTTGATCATCTGGCGCGCACCGGCGCCGCCTTCTTCGGCCGGCTGGAACACCAGATAGACAGTGCCGTCGAAGTTGCGGTGTTTGGCCAGGTGGTGGGCCGCGCCCAGCAGCATGGCAGTGTGGCCGTCATGGCCGCAGGCGTGCATCTTGCCGGGATGTCTGGAGGCGTGGGAGAACGTATTCATTTCCTGCATCGGCAGCGCATCCATGTCGGCGCGCAGGCCAATGGCGCGTTCGGACGTGCCGTTTTTGATGATGCCAACCACGCCGGTCTTGCCCAGGCCGCGCTCGAAGGGGACGCCCCACTCGGTCAGCTTGGCGCAAACCACATCGGCGGTACGTTCTTCTTCATAGCAGAGTTCCGGGTGGGCATGCAGGTCGCGTCGGATCTGCTGCAACTCGGACTGAAACGCAATAATCGGGTCGATTAGTTTCATTTTTGTTCTCCATCGGACTTGCCATTTTAGCCTCCCGATGCGATTTTCCGGAATCGTTTACGATACTGTTTTCAGCCGTCGCTAACCCAGATCAAGATGTCATCCACACAAGTCCGCGCCACCTGCCCGCACGATTGCCCCGATACCTGCGCCCTGCTCGTCACCGTCGAGGATGGCGTGGCGACCGAAGTGAAAGGCGATCCGGATCACCCGACCACCGCCGGTGTGCTGTGCACCAAGGTCTCCCGCTACACGGAGCGTACCTATGCGCCGGACCGCCTGCTGTACCCGATGCGCCGCGTCGGCAAGAAAGGCGAGGGCAAGTTCGAGCGCATCAGCTGGGACCAGGCGCTGGACGAGATCGCGGCGCGCCTGAAACCGCTGGCGGCGACCGAGCCGGAAGCCATCCTGCCGTACAGCTACGCAGGCACCATGGGCCTGGTGCAGGGCGAAGCCATGTCGTCCCGCTTCTTCCACAAGATCGGCGCCTCGCTGCTGGACCGCACCATCTGCGCCACGGCTGGCGCCACCGGCTACAAATACACGATTGGCGCCTCGATCGGCACCGATATCGAGCAATTCCAGAATGCCAAGCTGATCATCATCTGGGGCGGCAACCCGATCGCCTCCAACCTGCACTTCTGGACCCGGGCCCAGGAAGCCAAGCGCAATGGCGCCAAGCTGATCGCCATTGACCCGTACCGCTCGTTGACGGCCGAGAAATGCCACCAGCACATCGCCGTCCTGCCCGGCACAGATGCGGCGCTGGCGCTGGGCCTGATGCACATCCTGGTACGCGACGATTTGCTGGACCACGAATACATTGCCGACTACACGGCAGGCTTTGAAGAACTGCGCCAGCGCGTGGCGGAATGGACGCCGGAGCGCGTGGCCGCCACCTGCGGCATCACGGCCGAGGAAGTGGAAGGCCTGGCGCGCGATTACGGCGAAACCGCCAAGCGCGGCGAGCCGGTCGCGATCCGCATGAATTACGGCCTGCAGCGCGTACATGGCGGCGGCATGGCCGTGCGCAATATTGCTTGCCTGCCGGCGCTGGTCGGCGCCTGGCGCCACGCGGCGGGCGGGGTGCAGTTGTCGTCGTCCGGCACCTTCAAGAAAAACCTGGCGGCGCTGCAGCGCCCGGATTTGCTGGCCAGGCAGCCGCGCACCATCAACATGAGCACCATCGGCGACGACCTGCTGCGCCCGGCCTCGCCGGAATTCGGCCCGCAGGTGAAGGCGGTCATCGTGTACAACTCGAACCCGCTGGCAGTGGCGCCGGACTCGTCGAAAGTGCAGGCCGGCTTTGCGCGCGAAGACCTGTTCACCGTGGTGCTGGAACATTTTCAGACCGACACTGCCGATTACGCCGACATCGTGCTGCCGGCCACCACCCAGCTCGAGCACACCGATGCGCACAGCGCCTACGGCCACCTGTACATGATGGCCAACAACCCGGCCATCGCGCCGATGGGCGAATCCAAGCCGAACACGGAAATTTTCCGCCTGCTGGCCGCGCGCATGGGCTTTGACGATCCATGCTTCCGCGACAGCGATGACGCACTGGCATCGGTAGCGTTTGTGCAGTTCGACTGGGAGTCACTCAAACGGAAGGGCTGGCAGAAACTGGAAGTTCCTGATGCACCCTTTGCATGCGGCAATTTCCCCACACCTTCGGGAAAATGTGAGTTCTACTCAGAAAGCATGAAGAATGATGGCCTGGACCCGCTGCCAAGCTACATCCCGAACTACGAATCCGCAGCATCTGCCCCCGATCTGGCGGCAAAATACCCGCTTGCGATGATATCTCCGCCAGCGCGCAACTTCCTGAACTCGACCTTTGTCAACGTGCAAAGCTTGCGTGCGACGGAGGGCGCACCGCACCTCGATATCAGTCCTGACGATGCGGCAACACGTGGCATCAACCACGGTGATATGGTGCGCATCTTCAACGATCGTGGCTCCTTCGTATGCAAGGCGCGGGTCACGCCGAAGGCCCGCAAAGGCCTGGTTGTGGGCCTGTCGATCTGGTGGAAGAAGCTGGCCAGCGATGGCAAGAACGCCAATGAAGTCACCAGCCAACGGCTGACTGACATGGGTCGTGCACCGACGTTTTACGATACACTGGTTCAAGTCGAGAAAGCCGCCTGAGAATGATTTATGCGCACGTTAGCACACCTGAAACTGCGCGCCAGATACCTGGCGACGGCGGGGGCGTGCGCCGCGCTACTGGCGGGTTGTGCGCAATTCAAGTATTACTTCCAGGCTGCCCAGGGCCAGTACGCGCTCTGGTCTGACGCCCGTCCGGTCGACGACTGGATCGGCGACCCGGCCACCGATCCCAAGCTCAAAGCGCGCCTCGAAAAAGCCAAGCTGATTCGCAAGTTCGCCGTCAAGGAACTGGGCCTGCCGGACAATGCCAGCTACAAGAACTACGCGCCGCTCAATCGGCAATACGTGCTGTGGAATGTGGTTGCCACGCCCGAGTTGTCACTGCGTCCCGTGCAATGGTGCTTCCCGATAGCGGGCTGCGTCAGCTATCGCGGCTATTACGACAAGGCCGATGCCGAAGCCTATGCCGCAGAGCTGCGCAAGGAAGGCAACGACGTGCAGGTCGGCGGCGTGCCGGCCTATTCAACGCTGGGCTGGCTCAGCGACCCTTTGCTGTCCACCTTCATCAACCACTCCGATGCCGAACTGGCGCGCCTGATCTTCCACGAACTGGCGCACCAGGTGGTGTACGTGCAGGGCGATTCCAAATTCAACGAAGCCTTTGCCTCCGCGGTAGAAGAGGCTGGGGTTCACCACTGGCTCGAGCTGTACGGCAACGACGCCATGCGCGAAGCCTACGCGCGCTACAACGTGCGGCGCCAGGATTTCATGGATTTGCTGGTCAAGCATCGCCAAATGCTGGCGGACAACTATGCCAGCAAAGCCAGCGCCAAAAAGAAGCGCGAGGAAAAGGCGCGCATCTTCGCTGCGCTGCAGGAAGCCTACAAGGTCCTCAAGGCCAACTGGGGTGGCTACAACGGCTATGACCGATTCTTTGCAGAACCGTTGAATAATGCCCATTTGGCATCTGTTGCAACCTATAATGACCTGCTGCCAGGCTTCCGCGCCCTGCTTGTGAAGGAAAAGGCATTCCCACAGTTTTATGCTGCGGTGCGGAGCATGAGCAACCTGCCATCCGTGGAAAGGCATGACAGGCTGCACGAACTGGCACGCTCTATGGCGCAAGCCAAGGAGACCACGACGGCCGCCGCTGCCAAGGAACCGGGCGCTGTCAATTGACGCTAATTCTATGCTGCTTTGCAGCACGGAGGCCCGCTAGAGTACGAGTTCCAAATCCTGAAAATAGCTTGCCCTGTGTCATGCCGCACGATAGCATCTACAGTGCGGGAAAGCACGGCCGTTCTATTTTCGCAAATAAAACATATAAAACTGAGACAAAGAGGCACAGGATGGAAAAAATCTGGTTGAAGTCGTATCCCCCAGGCGTTCCGAGTGAAATCGACGCCACGCAATACCGCTCCCTGGTTCACCTGCTTGAAGAATCGTTCCAGAAGTACGCGTCGCGCAACGCCTTCGTGTGCATGGACAAATTCCTCACCTATGCCGAATTGGACGAACACTCCAAGCGCCTGGGCGCCTGGCTGCAAAGCCGCGGCATGAAAAAGGGCGCGCGCGTGGCAGTCATGATGCCCAACGTGCTGCAATACCCGATTGCCATTGCCGCCATCCTGCGCGCCGGCTATACCGTCGTCAACGTCAACCCGCTGTACACGCCGCGCGAGTTGGAACACCAGCTGAACGACTCCGGCGCGGAAGCCATCATCATCCTCGAGAATTTCGCGACCACCCTGGAACAGGTGCTGCCGCGCACCCAGGTCAAGCACATCATCGTTGCCAATATGGGCGAGATGCTGGGCGGCCTGAAAGGCATGATCGTCAACTTCGTCGTGCGCAACGTGAAGAAACTGGTGCCGCCGTTCTCGCTGCCGAACGCGGTGCGCTTCAAGGACGCGCTGGGCCATGCCCGCAGCATGAAGCTGACGCCAGTCGAATTGCGCCATGAAGACGTGGCCTTCCTGCAGTACACCGGCGGTACCACCGGCGTGTCGAAGGGCGCGACCCTGACCCACCGCAACATCATTGCCAACCTGCTGCAGATGCAAGCCTGGTCGGCGCCAAAGCTGGCAGACCTGCCGCCGGAAGAGCGCACCATCATCTGTGCGCTGCCGCTGTACCACATCTTCGCGCTGACCGTGTGCGCCATGTGGGGCATGCGCGAGGGCGGCCTGAATGTGCTGATCCCGAATCCGCGCGATATCGGCGGCTTCATCAAGGAATTGTCGAAGTACCGCTTCAACCTGCTGCCGGCCGTGAACACCCTGTACAACGCCCTGCTGAACCATCCGGACTTCGGCAAGCTGGACTTCTCCGGCCTGAAGGTCGCCAACGGCGGCGGCATGGCGGTGCAGAAGGCCGTGGCCGACCGGTGGCTGGCCGCAACCGGCGTCACCATCGTGGAAGGCTACGGCTTGTCCGAGACGGCCCCGGTGGCGACGGCCAACCGCTTCGACAGCACCGAGTTCTCCGGCATGATCGGCATGCCGATTCCTTCCACCGACGTGGCGATCCTGGACGACGCCGGCAATGAAGTACCGCTTGGCACACCGGGCGAAATCGCCATCCGCGGCCCGCAGGTGATGGCCGGCTACTGGAACCGTCCGGAAGAAACGGCCAAGGTCATGACCGCCGATGGCTTCTTCAAATCCGGCGACGTGGGCGTGATGGACGAACGCGGCTACATCAAGATCGTGGACCGCAAGAAGGACATGATCCTGGTCTCCGGTTTCAATGTCTATCCGAATGAAATCGAAGACGTGGTGGCAGCGCATCCGGGCGTGCTGGAATGCGCCTGCATCGGCGTGCCGGACGAGCATTCCGGCGAAGCGGTGAAAGTGTTCGTGGTGAAGAAAGACCCGAACCTGACCGTCGAAGTGCTGATGGAGCACTGCAAGCAAAACCTGACCGGCTACAAGAAGCCGAAATATATCGAGTTCCGCACGGAGCTTCCGAAGACGAACGTTGGCAAGATCCTGCGCCGCATGCTGCGCGACGAGAAGCCTGCCGACGACAAGAAGGCCGCTTGAAGCGGCAAGGCACACGAAAGGCAATACGATGGAAAAAATCTGGCTGAAGTCCTATCCTGAAGGCGTCCCTGCGGAAGTCGATATTTCGCAATACCGCTCCGTGACCCACCTGATGGAGGAATCGTTCCAGAAATACGCAAGCCGCAACGCTTACGTCTGCATGGACAAGTTCATGACCTACTCCGAGGTGGACCAGATGTCGAAGCAGTTCGGCGCCTGGCTGCAGTCCAAGGGCCTGAAGCCGGGTGCGCGCGTCGCCATCATGCTGCCTAACGTCCTGCAATATCCGGTCGCGCTGGCGGGCATCATTCGCGCCGGCTACGTGGTGGTCAACGTCAACCCGCTGTACACCCCGCGCGAACTGCAACACCAGTTGAACGACTCCGGTGCGGAAGCCGTGATCGTGCTGGAGAACTTCGCCACCACCGTGCAGCAAGTCGTGGCGCAGACCCCGGTCAAGCACGTGATCGTGGCTTCGATGGGCGACCTGCTGGGCGGCCTGAAAGGCATGATCGTCAACTTCGTGGTGCGCAATGTGAAGAAGATGGTGCCGGCCTGGAATATCCCTGGCCACGTCACCTTCAAGCAGGTGCTGTCCGAAGGCTCGCGCCTGACCCTGAAGCCGGCCGACCAGAAGCCGAGCGATATCGCCTTCCTGCAGTACACCGGCGGCACCACCGGCGTGTCCAAGGGCGCGGTTCTGCTGCACAGCAACGTGGTGGCCAACATGCTGCAGAACGAGGCGTGGCTGCAGATGGCGCCAAGCAACAAGCAGATGGTCTTCGTTGCCGCGCTGCCGCTGTACCACATCTACTCGCTGACCATTTCATGCTTCATGGGCTGGAAACTGGGCGGCATGAATATCCTGATCCCGAACCCGCGCGACATCCCGGGCTTCGTGAAAGAGCTGGCCAAGTATCCGGTGACCGTGTTCCCGGCCGTGAATACGCTGTACAACGCACTGCTGAACAACCCTGACTTCTCCAAGCTGGACTTCTCCAGCTACAAGATCTGCAACGGCGGCGGCATGGCCGTGCAGCAGTCGGTGGCCGACCGCTGGCTGAAAGTGACCGGCACCCCGATCATCGAGGGCTACGGCCTGTCCGAGACTTCGCCGGTGGCCACCGCCAACCGCGTCGACATCAAGGAATTCACCGGCACCATCGGCGTACCGATTCCGTCGACCGAGGTGGCGATCCTGGACGACGACGGCAAGGAAGTGCCGCTGGGCTCCGCCGGCGAAATCGCCATCCGCGGCCCGCAGGTGATGGCCGGCTACTGGAACCGTCCGGACGAAACCGCGAAGTCGATTACG
>JBCNOX010000023.1:0-21394 GCA_039593645.1 Pseudoduganella sp. | reverse complement strand
TTGACGATCGTCGCGTTCTGGATCAGCACGTTGGCGCCCGAATTCTGGATCACCATCGGCATGCCCGAGGCATTACTGAACGCACCGTCCGTGACGATATTGGCGCCGGTAACAACGTTCACCGCGCTGTTGTTGGCTACAGTACCGGCCAGCTTCATATCGCTCCACGGCGCATCGCTGCCGCCGCGCATCTGTTCAAGGCGTTCATCCTGCGCGGGGCGCTCCTTGTTGTCCAACACTGGCGTGGCTGGCCGCGCTGCCGGCGGGGACGGCTCCGCCGGCGGGGACGGCTCCGCCGCCGCAGCCAGCGGGCCCAGCGGCAGCGCCCCCACCCAGGGTGACGCCGCCGCCAAGCCCGGCGCCAGTGCGGCGCACAGGGCCAGGACTGACACTGGCCTGCCTAAGCTTCGCATGATGCGACGTGGCTTACTTGCCCACGGCCAGGTTGGCTTGCACGTTCACGCTCTGCTGCACCAGCGAGGACATGCCGTTGTTCTGGCTGATCACCATGATGCCGGCGGCCGACTGGCCGACGCCGCTCATGGTGTTCGACATGTCGAAGGTGCCCGCAGTCACATTGTTGGTGCCGCCCGCGCCGCCATTGCCGCCCGTCGCATTGCCGCCGGTCGCTGCGCCCGCAGTATTGGTGCCGCCGTCGCCGCCCGCACCAGCCACATTGCCGCCGCCACCGGCGCCGCCGGCGCCGCCGTCTCCGGCCGTGGCGCTGCCATTGGTCGCGGCACCGCCGGTGCCCGCTGCGCCAGTCCCGCTGCCGCCTGTCGCAGCACCGCCCGTGCCGCCGCCTGCTGCACCGCTCGCGCCGGCGGTATTGCTGGCCAGCCCGCTGGAACCGCCGCTGCCGCCGTTGCCACCCGCAGCGCCTGCGCCGCCAGTGCTGGTGCCATTGCCGCCAGCCGCACCGCCGCCGCCGGCCCCACCAGTGCCCGCGGCGCCTGCGCCGCCGGTAGCCGCTACGGCGCCGCTGCCGCCACCTGCGCCGGAACTATTGGCGCCGCCCGCGGCACCATTGCCGGCGGTATTGCTTGCCGCCGCACCGCTGCCGCCAGCGGCACCGGCACCGCCAGCGCCACCTGCACCGCCGGTACCGCCGGCGCCACTGGTGCCGCTGCCGGAAGTCGATGCGTTGCCGGTATTGGCTGAACGTGCATCAGCCGATCCGCTGGTGCCGCCGGTGCTGTTCTGGTCTCCCATGCCAGGAATGGTCAGCGGCTCGGTGCCGCTGGTGCCGTTCGAGGCCGTGTTGCTGGCGCCCGCGCTGCCGCTGGATGCGGCGCCGCCGGTCGAGGTTTGCGACGAGGTCGCGGCGCCGGTCGCAACACTGCCGGTTGCACCAGCCATGCCGCCGGCCCCGGCCGCAGCACCGGCGCCGCCCATGCCGCCCGCTCCGCCGCTGGCCGCTCCGGTCGCACCGCCGTCGCCGCCACGGGCGCCGGTCGCAGCACCGGACGCTCCGCCTGCGCCACTGCCGGCAGTTCCGACCAGCCCGCCGGCACCGCCGGCCGCCGCACCGCCTGCGCCACCGGCGCCGCCAGCGCCAGCCACGACGATGCCGCCGGCGCCACCTGCGCCGCCTTCACCGCCGCGCGCCCCATCGCCGCCGCGTCCGCTCGCTGCACCGGCAGCCAGGCCGCCAGCTCCGGTGGTGCCGCCGGTTCCCGCCCCGGCCATCGCCGCACCGCCGGAACCGCCGCCGCCGCTGCCGTTGCCGCCGACAGCGCTGCCGTTAAATGCCACACCGCCTGCCGCACCTGCCGCACCGGCGCCGCCGCTGGACATGCCTCCGGCCCCGCCCGTGCCGCCCGCACTGCCGCCCAACGCAGCACCGGCTGTGGCGCCCGCGCCCGCGCCGCCATTGGCGCTGCCGCCATTGCTGGCTACATTGCCGATATTGTTGATCGTGTTATTGGTGACGGTGCCGGTCAGCGTGCTGACTGCGGTTGCAGTCGAGGTATTGAAGGCATTGGTCATCGATGATGTCGCGGTCGCGCCGTTGTTGGCCGCTGCGGCGCCAATCGCCGCCGCATCGGCGGCGCCGCTACTGTTGTTGTTGGCATTGGCCTGGCTGCTGTCACTGGTCTGCGTGGCCGTGGAGTTGTCATTGGCCTGGGCCCCCGGCCCGGCCTGGCTGACGTTAGGTGGAGGCGTCTCCTGCGCGAATGCACTACCCATCGCCAGCGCGATGGCTGCTGCAAGCAAAGTTTTCTTCATCTCGTCCTCGCTGATGTCGTGTTCTTCAAGTGCCCGCAAAGCTGGGGCTTGAACCGATATCGCAAGCTTGATGCCACCTTGCCTAAGCTGTTGAAATTGCTCGACTTTGGTGCGGCGGTGCAGCAAGTGGCGTGCATGTTGGCGGCCAGTTTGTCACGTGGTTGTGACAGGACGGCAGTCACAGCCTCCCTACCACCATAGGAGATGCAAGCGTGATCGGCGCTGTCACATTTTTGTTACGCGGCTGTACACGATCAGTCTTCGCTGCGCCGCGACGGACGCTGGATGCCGTGCTTGGCCATCAGCCGGTACAGTGTCATGCGCGACACGCCAAGGTCGCGTGCCACCGAGGTGATGCTGTGGCCGGCATCGATCCGCCCCTGCAACGCCAGGCGTTCGGCGCTGGCCCGCGCCGTATCAAGGTCTTCCGCAACGGCGCCGCTATCGCCCCCGTCGAGCTCCAGGTCATGCGGCTGGATCAGCGCGCCGTCGGCCATGACGGCTGCGCGCCGCACGCGGTTGAGCAACTCGCGTACATTGCCCGGCCAGTCGTGCGCCCGCAGCACCCGCAGCGCGCTGCTGCTGAAGCCGCGCACGCGGCGTGCACGTTCGGTCGCATAACTATGGAAAACTTCTTCCGCCAAGGGCACCACATCGTCGCGTCGCTCGCGCAAGGCCGGCACTTGCAGGGTCAGGACGTTGAGCCGATAGAACAGGTCTTCACGGAACAAGCCACGCTCCACCGCATCGCTCAGTTTGACGTGCGATGCCGCAATTACGCGCGCGTCGACCGGCACGCTGCGCGTCCCACCGACGCGGTAAATGGTCTTCTCCTGCAGGAAGCGCAGCAGGTTGGCCTGCAGCTCCAGCGGCAAATCGCCGATCTCATCAAGGAAGATGGAGCCGCCGCTGGCCGATTCGATCAGGCCGCACTTGCCGGGTCCGGCGCCGGTGAATGCGCCCTTCTCGTAGCCGAACAATTCGGACTGCACCAGCGAGGCCGGAATCGCACCGCAATTGATGGGCACGAATGGCCCGTCGCGCCGGCCCGAATGTTCATGTATCGCGCGCGCCACAAGTTCCTTGCCGGTGCCGCTTTCGCCCCAGATCAGCACGGGCGCGTCGGCGCCCGCTACTTTCAGTACCTGCTGGCGCAGCAGCGTGATGGCCGGGCTGCGCCCGGTCAGCCGCATCGAGCGGCACTCTTCCGGCAACTGGCCGAGCTCGGCAAGCGAGGCCAGGCCCAGCGCATGGCCCAGCGTATGGCTGAGGCGCTCCGCATCCAGCGGCCAGGTATGGAAATCCACGCAGTGGTCATGCACCAGTTGCCGGAACGAAGCCTCTTCCAGGGCCTGGGGCAGGAAGATCGCGATCCAGCGCGGCCGGCTATGGCGCCGCAGGAAGTGGTCGAGTTCGGTGAGCGGGCCGGTCCAATTGTCCAGCACCAGCAAGCCCACCGGGAAGTGCTGTTCGCGCAAGGCTGCCGCTGCCTCGGCCAGGCCGGCCACGTGGCAGACGTCGAACGTTTGGTCAGCGGCAAGCAAAACCGCCGGCAGCGCTGCCGTTGTAGCGGCGACGCACAAGACTTGCCTTGTCATAATTTCACCTTGCTGCCCCGGGGACCGGCGGGATAGAATACCGCCGCACAAATTTTCAGCACCAAGAGTTACAAACACTCAATGGTGGCAATAAAACAATGGGGAAGGCATGGATCAATATAAGCTAGAGGCGGACAAACTGCCAACACTAAAGCAGCGCGTCGCCTTACGCATGTTGCATGCATTCGGCTGGCAAATGAAGTTCAGGCCGCTGCCTGGGCCACGCGGCATCGCCGTGGTCTACCCGCATACTTCGAACTGGGACTTCATCATCGGCGTGCTCGGCAAATGGGCGCTGGACCTGCCGTTCCGCTGGCTGGCCAAGGACAGCCTGTTCAAGCTCCCGCTGCTGGGCCGCTGGTTCTACTACCTGGGCGGCGCACCGGTCGACCGCAGCGCGCCGCAAGGCCTGATCCAGGCCCAGGCCGATGCAATGCTGAAGGAAGACTGGTACTGGGTCGGCATCACGCCGGAAGGCACGCGCGGCTACAAGCCTTACTGGAAGAGCGGTTTCTACCAGCTGGCGATGGCCGCCAAGGTGCCGCTGGTACTGGTGTACATCGATTACCCGAACAAGACCCTGGGCCTGACCGAACATATCTGGCTGACCGGCGATGAAGAAAAGGACATGGCAGCCATTCGCGCCGGCTTCGAAGGCCACCTCGGCAAGCATCCGGAGCTGATGGCGCCTATCGTCTTGCGCCAGCGCTGAAGCCGGCCACTTCCGCATCCCCCTCAAGGCGCACCAGCGTGATGGTGTGCGCCTTGCCCGGCTCGAAGCGCAGCGCCGTTCCCGGCGCGATATCGAGCCGCATGCCATAAGCCTTCCAGCGCTCGAACTGCAGCGCCGAATCGACTTCGAAAAAGTGGAAATGGGAACCAACCTGGATAGGACGGTTCCCCTGGTTTGTTACGGTCAATGTGGTGCGATCAGTCATGTGACCTATATTTGCAAGACTCGTGCCAGTATTTTCAAGTGGAATCTTTCACTTTTTCGCACCAGCATAATGCATTGCACCACACAGGTGCGATTATTCTTTCGGATATGGGCTCTTGCCCCCGCTGGCGATGAATTCGTCGATGCGCGCATGCAGCACCGGCAGCGGCACCGAGCCCAGTTCCAGGACGGTGTCGTGGAAGGCGCGGATATCGAACTTGCTGCCCAAAGCCTTTTCCGCCTTCTTGCGCGCTTCGAAGATCGCCATCTCGCCCAGGTAGTAGGACAGCGCCTGGCCCGGCCACGAGATATAGCGATCCACCTCGGTCATCACTTCGTGCGAGGACAGCGCCGTGTTCTCCATCAGGTAGTTCTGCGCCTGCTCGCGGGTCCAGCCTTTGGCATGGATGCCGGTATCGACCACCAGGCGCGAGGCGCGCCAGGCCTGGTAGCTCAGCATGCCGAACACTTCATATGGGGTCTCGTAGATTCCCATCTCGGTGCCCAGGCGCTCGGAGTACAGCGCCCAGCCCTCGCCATAAGCGGAGATGTAGGCATTGCGGAATGGCGGACGGCCTTTCTGCTCCAGCGCGATCGGCATCTGGAAGGCGTGGCCCGGCGCCGATTCGTGCAAGGTCAGCGCCGGCAGCGAATACAGCGGGCGGGCCGGCAGGTTGTAGGTGTTGACCCAGTAGCCGCCAGGGCCGCCACGGCCGGAGGTGTAGAACGGCGCGATTTCCGGCGCCACCGGAATGATGGCGAAACGGCTGCGCGGCAGGCGGCCAAAGTAATCGGCCACCTTGCCATCGAACTTCTTTGCGATCCACGCCGCGCGCATCAGCAGTTCTTCCGGCGTCTTGGCGTAGAACTGCGGATCGGTGCGCAGGAATTGCAGGAAGGCCGGCAGGTCGCCCTTGAAGCCGACCTGCTTCATCACGTCATGCATCTCGGCGCGGATTTTCGCCATTTCGTCCAGCCCGATCTGGTGGATCTGGTCGGCAGTCAGGTTCGTGGTCGTGAATTCAACAATCTTTGACTGGTAATACGCTTTGCCATCCGGGTAGCTCTCGGCGGCCAGGGTCTCCTTGGCTTTCGGGACGTATTCCTCGCGCATGAATTTGAGCAGCTCGGCGTGCGCCGGTATGACTTTTTCGCGGATCGCCTTCAGGCCCTGGGCCTTCAGCGCCTCCTGTTCGGCGGCCGGAATCACGCTCGGCATTTCCTTGAACGGCTTGAAGAACACCACGTCTTCCGACTTGGCCTCGGTGACGGAAGTGATCGACTTGTCGCGCCCTTCCAGCGTGATCTTCGGCGGGGTAAAGCCGCGCGCCAGGCCGGCACGCATATTCGCGATCTCTTCGCTGAAGTAGCGCGGCACGTCGTTCAGCTGCGCCACGTAATTGCGATAGTCTTCGACGGTGCGGAACGATTTGCGCGCTTCACCGGCCAGGTTGCCCCAGAACGAAGAGTCGGCGTTCAGCGGCTTTTCGTATTCGCGGAAGCGCTGGTTATCCAGCAGCGCAGCGACCTGCGCGCGATACACCTGGTAGTTGATGCGCTCCTTGTTCGAAAGCTGATCGGGCTTGATGCTTTCGAGTTGGCGCAGCGTCTCTTCCCATTTCTTCTGGCGCTCCACCTGCACCGCCAGGCTGACGTTCGGCAGGCGCGCCTCGACGCCGCGCACATCGTCTTCATCGTCTTCCAGCCGCTGCTGCAGTCGCCACTTCCACTCCGCCTTGTGGATGGCGGTGAAACGGGCGTCGGCACTACCGGGTTTGGCTGCTGCAAAGGATGGAGAACTGAAGGCTGCTGCGATGGCGAGTGCTGCGACGATCTGTTTCATGGTGCTCCCGAAGCTCAGGTTGGTAACGGTTCCGGGAGTGTACCTTACGGCCAAAGGCCCGGCGGCGTCAATGGCGGGATTGTGCAGAAACGTATCAGGCCGCGCGTGGATTCAACCGAGGCGGCGGCGCCGCACCAGCATTGCCGCCAGGAGCCCTGTCAGCAGCACGATCGCGCCGCCCGCACCAAGCACCGCGCCGCGGTAGGCTTGCCACAGCGACGGTGGCTTGAACAGCATAGTCGCTCCCTCCAGCGGCGCGGGGTCGATGTGCCAGCGTTCGAGCTGGCGCCAGTCGTATAGCCGTTGCACCGGCCCCACCGGCACCCTGGTCACTGCGCCCTTGGCGGCCGGCCTTCCCTCGATGATGGACAGCACGTTTTCCGCGAGCTCGCGGCCGGACTGCTGCAGGTTGCGCACCGCACCACCAACAGCGCCCTCGCCTACCACGCTGTCGAACAGCGAGAACACCGGCACGTTTGCTGCGCGCATCGTATCGCGGGCAGCGTCGATGGTGGGCAGCGAATAGCCGTCGCGATCGCGGTTGAACATGCCCGCCACGACGACCGTGTCCGGCGTCAGGTTGCCGATATAGCGCAGTTGCTCGGCCCAGCTCATGTTCTGCAAGAATTCAATCTGCAGGCTGCGCAGCCATGGCGCCAGGTCGACTTCCGCCTGCCGCTGGAAGGCGCGGTCGGCCTCGCTGACACCGCCCGGTATCACCACGCGCCGGGTGCGCGGCAAGAGCTGCATGATCTCTTTGATAGTTGCGCCCAGGTCGGGCACGATTGCGTACAGGAAGACTGCGCGGCGGGTGCCCGCCAGTTGCACAGTCGACGGCTCGCTGTCCGACAGCAGCGGCGCCTCGGGCGCCAGGTCGGCCAGTTCACGCAGGGCGAAATTGAGCGCCGGCTGCTGCAACGCTACCATCACGTCGATACGTTGGCCGCCATATTGCGCCATCAGCAAGGCGCGCCGCGCCGGCGCCACCATGCCGGCGTTGGGCTGCTCCTGGTTCAGGAATTCGATATGGATATGTTCGAGCGGGATGCCGCTTTCGCGCAGGCGCTGCACGAAAGCATCGGTGACACGGTCGATCCCTGGCCGGCCCGGGCTGTATGAGTTGAGCAGCAGCACGTGGGGGGCTGCGCCGTGCGCGGCCAGCGCCCACACGGCGAGCAACATGCCTGCCCAGAGTCGTTTGAAGGATATGCGGCCCATGTTGCAGCGATCATACCCAATCCAGCGGCTACCGCAACTTTTTGTCGGCGATGTCGATGCTGAGGAATACTTCGCCGCTCAGCGTTTTAAGCAAATCCGACTGTCGCAGCCGGTCCATCACCGGCCCTTTGACTTCGGCCAGGTGCAGGCCAATGCCGCGTCGCGCCAGGTTGGTGTTCAATTCAGACAGCGCGAACAACGCCGACGTATCGATCGAGCTCACCGCCGTCATCACCAGCACCAGGTGGCGTGCCGTCGGGTGGCTGCGCAATTCATCCTCGATGCGTTCCTGCACAGCTTCCACGTTACCGAAGAACAGGTTGGCATCGATGCGCAAGGCGAGCAGCTCGGGCCGGGTTTCGGCCGGATAGCGCTCGATATTGCGGAAATGCTCGGTGCCTGCAATGCGGCCCAGCACAGCGATATGCGGCCGGCTGGCGCGCCAGATCAGGGTCCCCATGGAGAGCGCCACGCCCACCAGTACGCCCGCTTCCACGCCCAGCGCAATCACGCCGGCAGCGCTGGCAAACCACGCCAGCGCGTCGCCGCGGTCGTAGCGCCACGCCGTACGCAAGGTGCCCAGCTCCAGCATGCCCAGCACGGCAACGATAATGGTCGCGGCCAGCACCGGCATCGGCAACAAGGCCAGCCAGCCCGTTGGCGCCACCAGCGCCAGGGCCAGCAGGCCGGCCGTGAAAATGCTGGCCAGGGGCGTCTGCGCGCCGGCGGCAAAATTCACGGCGGAGCGCGACATGCTGCCTGTCACCGGGAACGCCCCTGACAGCATGCTGGCCACGTTAGCCGCGCCAAGGCCGATCAGTTCATGGTTGCTGACCAGTTTCTCGTTGCGCTTCAAGGCCAGCGACTGCGCCGCCGACATGCTCATGATGAAGATCACGAAACCGACCAGCAGGCCAGGTTTCACCAGTTGTTGCCAGTGCTCCTGCGACATGGCCAGGTTCAGTTGCGGTAGTCCACTCGGGACTTCGCCGGTCGTCTTCACACCCATCGCTTCCAGCCCCAGCACCTGCACCAGGACCAGGCCAAGCATCACGACCAGCATCGGCGCCAGGCGCGTCGCCATGTCGGCGCTCGCCGCTTTCATGCCGAGGGCGCGCAGCAAACGCGCCAGGTGGCTGCGCGACAGCACCAGCAGCAGCACCGCGCCCAGACCCAGCGCAGCACTTGGGCCATGCCAGTGCGGCAGCTCGCCGCCCAGCAAAGGCTTGAGCTGGCCCCAGGCAATCAGCAGCGCCGAACCGACGGTAAAGCCGCTCATTACGGGACGGGAGAAGAAATTGGCCAGGAAACCCAGCCGCAGCAGGCCGCACAGCAGCAGCACCGCGCCCGACACCAGCGCCAGTTGCGCCGCCAGCACCGAATACATGCCGGAGCCGGCAGCCGCCATCGGGCCGATGATTGCCGCCGTCATCAGCGACACGATCGCCATGGGGCCGACCGACTGCGTCATGCTGGTGCCGAACAAGGCATACGCAATCGGGGGCAGGATGCTGGCGTAAATGCCAGTCACCGGCGGCAAGCCGGCCACCAGCGCATAGGCCATGCCTTGCGGGATCATCATCATTGCGACCACGATGCCCGCACTGATATCACCCGGCAGCATTGCGCGCCGGTAGTTTCGCAGCCAGGCCAGCATCAGCGTTCCTGTTCCAGCGAGGACAGCACGGCCGCCAGGATCTCGTCGGACTGCTTTTTATCCGCCACCGAACGGGCCAGCACCAGGCCGCCCACCATGGCGGCGTAAGTGGCGATGGCATCGCGCCTTGCCTGCTCCGGTTCGCCCGGCAGCGCCTGCGCCAGCGCGTCGATCTGCGCCGCGAAGCTTTCGTCCATCGCGTGGCGCACTTCCGGGCCTACGCGCGAGACATCCGGGCCGAGCGACGCCAGCGCGCAACCCTTGCCCGGGTTGTCGCGATGCTTGGCAGTCAGGTACATGTGGCCCAGTGCGGCGCGCGGATTGGCCGGCTGCTCCGCCAGCAGCTCGCGCCAGCGCTTGGCCGAGTTTTCCATCGCCTTGCCGAAAGCTTCGGCCAGCAAATCTTCCTTCGAGGCGAAATGGCCGTAAAAACCGCCGTGCGTCAGGCCGGCGCTTTTCATCAGGTCGGCCACGCCGATACCGTCGTAGCCCTTCTCCCGGAACAGCCGGGATGCCGTTTCAACAATGCGTTCGCGGTTCTGCGCCGCTTGTTCCCTGCTTACACGCATGATCTTCTCCTTGATTATTTTTATTATGGATGTAATATATCACACGTGGATGACGATCATCATCTATCTATCGTGCTTTGCGGCGGCTCGCGAGAGTGAGCCGCCGCCTTTTTTACATAGGCTTCAGCGACCGCTTCAATAGGCCCACCAACGGCTCCAGCCTGCCGTTATATGCGCCGATATTGGCTTCCTGCCATTCGATGCGGCCGATCGGCTCCCACTGGAGCAAATAACCCGCGTTGATGCTGATCACCTCAAACATCAAGCGCTGCGCGCGTCCGTTGCCATCCCTGAAGGGATGAACGACATTCAGTTCAGAATAATAGTGCGCCAGCCGCGCAGCAAACTGTTCGTGGCGCAGCCCCTTAAGGTAGCCTTCTTGAGCCAGTCGGAAAAAGAGCTTCTCCGCTTCAGGTTCGATTCGACTAACGTTGGAAGCGGGTACTACCTTTGCTGATATCTACCATCCTCAACTCACCAGCCCAGTTGTAGATATCTTGAAATAAGTGACGATGGATTTGGCGTAAAGCGGATAACGAAATGTCGTCGAAGTCGGGTTCGAAGTGCTCGATGCGAGCCTGAGTCAGTTCGATTTCAGCGGCTTCAAGTGCCACTCTATCGATGAGGCCCAGCTTGTTAATCAATACGTCGGAGCCAGGGTAACAGTACAGTGTATCCCCGCCCGTTCCGTACTTATCGGCCATTCTTGGTCTTCGGCGCGGCTATCTTTGACGCGGCTTGCTTGGCGACGGTCGGGCGTGGCGTCAAGCCCTCAAGCCGCATGCTGGCGCGGTAATTCTCTGTGCGCAGTTTCAGGAAAGCCTGGCGCTTCATTTCATTTGTCGTCATTACAAGATCCCAGGAAGCGATTCAAGTCATTGTATCGCACCTGAAGTGCGTCGGAAGTACTGAATATTTCAGCGTGCCATGGCCAGTTCGACGCAGTTGCGCCCCGCCCGCTTGGCGCGGTGCAGCGCGGCTTCAAGCCGGGCTACCAGTTCGGTGGCGCCTTCGTCCGGAGCGAGCTGGGCCACGCTGAAGCTGGCGGTCACCGTGTCACCGCCCGGCAGTTCAGTGGCGGCAATCGTTTCGCGCAGTTCTTCGGCCAGTTTGTAGGCGTCAATCGCCACGGTATGGGTGGCGACGATCATGAATTGTTCGCCGCGCATGCGGGCAATCGTGTCGGAATTGCGCAGGCGCGTCTGTACAGTGGCGGCCAGTACGGCCAGGGCGCGGTCTCCGGTTGTGTAGCCGTGGAGCTCATTGATGGTGCGGAAGCCGTCGAGATCGAACGCAATCACCGCCAGCGGCACAGCATAGCGGCGGGCGCGCCGGATTTCGCTGTCGAGCACCTGTTCGCCCTGGCGGCGGTTGGCCACCCCAGTCAAGCCATCAAACGGCGTGATTTGCGTAATCTCCAGCCCAAGCGCATTGTTCTGGTGGCGCAAATCACTCATCACCATGCCGAAGCTGATCAGTTGTGCGGCCGAGCCAAAGCAGCTGAAATGCTCGCGGCTCATGGTCAGGGGCCGGTCGAACAGCATGCTGATCGCGCCCAGCAACGGCCCGCCTGGCTCGCCGCGCAAGGGGAAAGCCAGCAGCATGTGCACACCCTGCTCTTCCAGCATTTCCGTCAGTTCCGGATCGCCGGCCTTGGACGGCGCGTCGAGCAGCACCATTTCGCCGCGGCGTACGGGGGCTTCCAGCAAATCGTCGCGGCCGCCCAGCACTTCCTTGATGTCGAGGTCGATGCGGCCATCCTGCGCCACCAGCCGCAGCGCACCGTCATCGGCCGCCTGCAGCAAGGCCGCGTGGCAAATACCTGGATAGCTGCACAGGGCATTGCAGATGCGTGCGCCCATCCGTTCGATTTCTTCCGAACCGTAGAGAGCACGCTGCAAGCTGCGCTGGATCGACAGCAGGTCGTTCAGGTCCGCTTCCAGGTCGAGCAAATGCTGCTGGGTCGAAGCCTTGGTATTGGCGGCGGGCGCCATCAACGCCGTTACCGCGCCGCACAAGGCTTCCGGCAAGATGGGCGTGATGCGGTAAGCCAACG
The DNA here is from genome assembly GCA_039593645.1 of Pseudoduganella sp. Lineage (GTDB taxonomy): Bacteria > Pseudomonadota > Gammaproteobacteria > Burkholderiales > Burkholderiaceae_D > Rugamonas. Next base: position 9,287 of record JBCNOX010000023.1, on the reverse strand, counting down.
GCCCCTGCGCCATCAGTTCCGCCATGGTCGAAGAACGGGTGTAAGGGCACAGCACCAGGACCGGCGCCCCGGCACGGCTGCGCACCAGCGCAGCGAGTTCATTGCCGGCTGCCATGGCAGGGCCTTCCAGGTCGATGATGAGCAGGGAAATCTTGTTGTGCGCCAACGCATAGCGTGCGCTGGCAATGCTGTCCGCAGTCAGCAAACGATCGAACGATTCTGCGCAAGCCGCTACAAACTCCTGACTTCGCGCGGGATCGGGATGGAGGAATAGGCCGGTGCGATGACGGCGGCCAGCAGCATTAGGCATGGGTTCAGTTTGCCACAAGTTCACTCCAGACAACATCCTTATTATGTGAGGGAGCGCACGGTTAGCAACGTTGCTGGGGCGAATACTGGACTTCCGAGCACAGGAGGAAGCCATGTCGAATTCGCAGCAAAAGAGTGGTGCTGGCAGCGAACAGCGCACCGTCCAGCAAGAACAGGACCAGCGTGACGCCGCCCAGCCGAAGGCTGAGGAGAAAAAGGAACCCGTGCAGACCGGGACGCACGAGTTCCCCGCGCCGCCGCTGCCTGAGCAGCACCTGGAAAAGCCCGGTCTTGAACACCAGATGCAACTGAAGCCGCAATTCATGGCGCCCGACTATTGCGGCAGCGGCAAGCTCGCCGGCATGTCTGCCATCATCACGGGCGGTGACTCGGGCATCGGCCGCGCAGTTGCTGTGCTGTATGCCCGTGAAGGGGCCGACGTTGCCCTGGTCTACCTGGCCGATGAGCAGCAGGATGCGGACGAGACCAGGCAATATGTTGAAGCCGAGGGCCAGCGCTGTCTCCTGATTCCGGGTGATGTGCGCGACCCGGCTTTCTGCCGCCATGCCATTGATGAAGTACTGCGTGCTTTCGGCAAGATCGACATCCTGGTCAACAACGCAGCCTTCCAGGAACATGCCGGCTCGCTGGAAGACCTGTCGGAAGAGCGCTTCGACCTGACCATGAAGACCAATATTTATGGCTACTTCCACATGGCCAAGGCCGCCCTGCCCCATATGAAGAGCGGCAGTTCGATCCTGAATACAGGCTCGGTGGTAGGTTTGCGAGGCTCGAAAAAGCTGCTCGACTACTCGACTACCAAGGGCGCCATCCATGCATTCACCATGTCGCTGGCGTCCAACCTGCTGGAGAAAGGCATCCGCGTCAACGCCGTGGCGCCCGGGCCGGTGTGGACTCCGCTGAACCCGGCGGATCAAGCGCCCGACAAGATCAAGGAGTTCGGCTCGCAGACCGATATGCACCGGCCCGCCCAGCCCGAAGAAATTTCGCCGGCCTTTGTGTTCCTGGCGGCACCTTCGTGCGCCAGCTATATCACCGGTATCGTCTTACCGATAACCGGGAGTATCGGAGAGTAATCATGGCAAGAGCACTATGGAAAGGCGCGATCAGTTTCGGCCTGGTGCACATTCCGGTGGAATTGCACAAGGCCGTGGAATCGCACGACCTGGACCTGACCATGCTGGACAAGCGGGACTTCTCGCCGGTGGGCTTCAAGCGCTACAACAAGAGCACCGGCAAAGAGGTCACCTGGGACAACATCGTCAAAGGCTACGAATATTCGGACGGCGAGTACGTAGTGCTCAGCGACGAAGACCTGCGGCTGGCGAACCCAAAAGCGACCCAGACCATCGACATCATGGCCTTCGTCGATGCGGATTCGGTGCCGCTGACCTATTATGAAACGCCCTACTACCTCTCGCCGGGACGCGGCGGCGACAAGGTCTACGCCCTGCTGCGCGAAACGCTGCACAAGGCTGGCCGGATCGCGATTGCGACGGTGGTCATCCGCACACGGCAGCACCTTTGCGCCCTGGTCCCGGTTGGCGACGGCATCATCATGAATACGCTGCGCTATGCGACCGAGATTCGCAACCCGGAAGATCTCAAGCTGCCGGGCGATTCGGGCCTGTCCGACAAGGAACTGAAGATGGCCTTGTCGCTGGTGGAGGAAATGAGCGAAAAGTGGAATCCCAAGGGGTACCACGACACCTATCGCGAAGACGTGCTGAAGCTGGTCGAGAAAAAGGTGAAAGCCGGCCAGACCCACACGATTACCGCGCCTTCCGATGAAGCGCCGGTGCCAAAGGCAAGCAACGTGGTGGACCTGGTGGCCCTGCTGAAACAGAGCCTGGGCGCCAAGGGCAAGGCCGCAGCCACAACTGCCGACGACACGGAGGAAGAAGAGGAAGATGCACCTCGCGCCCCGCGCGCCCGTCGCAGTACCGGTACCGCCGCCAGCAAGACCCGCACAACCTCATCGCGCTCGACGACAACGGCCAGCAAGCCCGCCGCCAAACGTACCAGCGCGGCAAAGTCTACCGCCAAAACCACCAGCACCCGCCGCAAAGCCGCCTGAATACAGACCGCAAGTCGGCGGCCAAGGAATATCGGGTCTGACCCAAGGGTCAGACCCGATCGCTCTCAGCCGCGTGCCATAACAGACTCCCCTGTTACTTGACAGCGCCGATCGCCTTCATCGCCGGCGCCAGGCCGACGGCAGCTTTCGCATAATCCGCCCAAGGCGCATTGCCCACGTCGAGCCGCGTATGGGCCGTGGCAACCGTCCAGTGATCGCCGCCGCGCAAGGTGGCCAGCTCATCCCACGCCACAGGCACCGAAATCCCAAGCCCCGGCCGCGCCCGCGCCGACCATGCCGCCACCGTCGTCGCACCACGCCCATTGCGCAGGTAATCAATGAAAATCTTGCCGACCCGGTTCTTTGGCCCGCTCTTGAAAGCAAACCTGTCCGGCAGGGTGGCCGCCATATGCTCCACCACCTGCTTGCTGAACGCCTTCACGGTATCCCAGTCGAAGTAAGGCTTGATTGGCACCACCACGTGCAAGCCCTTGCCGCCACTGGTCTTGAGGAAACAAGGCAGGCCCAGTTCATCGAGGAAGGCATGCACCAGCTGCGCAGCCTCCTGCATCTGCGCCCACTCGACACCGCTGCCCGGGTCCAGGTCGAACAGGATGCGGTTCGGCTTTTCGTAGTTGCGGCCAAACGCATTCTGTGTATGGAACTCGATCACATTGAACTGCGCAGCCGCCAGCAAGGCTTGCGTCGTCCCCACCTCCAGCATCGGCGGGTGGTCGGGATCGAGCTCGCGCGGGAACTCCTTGAGGCCACGCAGCTTGCTGACATCGGCGTGCTTCTGGAAGAACAGCTCGGAGCCAACGCCGTCCGGTGCGCGCAACAGCGCGATTGGTCGGCCTTTGGTGTGCTCCAGCATCAGGTCCGCGACCAGCGCATAGTAACGCACCACGTCGATCTTCTTAAGGCCACTGGCCTGATCGACCAGCCGGTCCGGATTGGTCACCTTGAGCGATGCGGGCAGTTTGCTTTGCACAGCTTCCTCCTCCACATGGGCAGCCACCTCGCGGCTGATCTCACCGGCCTTCTTGTCCTTGCGCAGGCCCTGGAAAACAGCATGCCGCACGGAGCCGCCGCGCGTCCACTCGCCGAAGCTCACTTCCGCCACCAGTTGCGGCTTGACCCAGTGGGCCTTGCGGGCGATGGCCTTGCTCGGCGCAAACGGACTTTCATCAGCCTTCAGTCGTTTCAGCTTATCCGCGAGATCGCGCAAGGTCTTGTCGTTAAAACCGGTGCCGACATTGCCTGCATAATGCAACTCACCATCTTTGCCGTAGACGCCAAGCAGCAGCGAGCCAATGCCGGTGCGGCTGCCCTGCGGGTCAGTGTACCCGCCAATCACGAACTCCTGGCGCTGGGCGCATTTGAGTTTGATCCAGTCACGCGAGCGGCGTTCGGTATAGGTCGAGTCACGGCGCTTGCCGATCACGCCTTCCAGCCCCATTTTGCACGCGGCGGCCAGCATTTCATCGGGCGAAGCTTGCAGCACGGCGCTCAGTCGGATGGTGTCGCCTTTGACCTTGGCCATTGCCGCTTCCAGCCTGGCGCGGCGCTCCTCAAGAGGCAGGCCGCGCAGGTCTTCGCCAGCGAGATAAGGCGCATCGAACAGGAAGTAGACGATGTCTTTCGTTCGCTGGCCGTCGAAGGCCTGCTGCAGCATGCCGAAGTCCGGGCGGCCTTCTTCGTTGTGGACCACGATCTCGCCGTCGTACCAGCCGTCCGGCAGCTTGGCCTTGGCCAGCGCGGCGCGCAAGGGTTCAAGCTTGTGGGTCCAGTCGTTACGGTTGCGGGTGTGCAGCGTGATGTCGCCGTCTTCAATGCGGGCCAGCAGTCGGTAGCCATCGTACTTGACCTCGAACATCCAGTCTTCGGGCGCGGCCGGCGGGCCATCGACCAGCGTCGCCAGTTCGGGTTCCAGTTCGGCTGGCAGGCGTTTGACGCGCGGCGCAGCCGGACGCTCATCGACCGGCGCGACCGCAGCGGCTGCCGGTCCAAGCGCTTTGACGCTGTCGGGCATTTCATCCACCACGCTGAATTCAGCAGCGGGACGAACGTATTCGTCCTTCTCCTTGATCAGCAGCCACGGCTCCTTGTCTTCACCTTTGCCGCGCATGCGTACCAGCGCCCAGCGGCCGTGCATCTTATGGCCATGCAGGTTGAAAACCAGCTTGCCGGCGCGGTAGCCTTTGCGCGGATCTTCAACCGGCTCCCAGGTGCCGCGGTCCCAGATGATGACCTTTCCCGCGCCGTACTGTTTCTCCGGGATAGTACCTTCGAACTCGTTATAGGAGATCGGGTGGTCTTCCACGTGCACGGCCATCCGTTTGTCGTGCGTGTCGTAGCTGGGGCCTTTGGGCACAGCCCAGCTTTTCATCGTTCCGTCGAGCTCCAGGCGGAAGTCGTAATGAAGGCGCCGCGCCCAGTGTTTCTGGATAACGAAGGCCAGCCGCCCCCGTCCTGGCTGGCCTCCCCCTGCGGGTTCCGGCGTGATGCTGAAGTCCCGCTTCGCCTTGTAAGTCTTGAGTGCGTCCTTCATGAAACAACTGTACGGGCGGCGCCGTCCGCAGACGGTTATCCAGCGCACTTTGTAAGCAGATTTGGCAAGTGTAACGAGGTGTAAAGTCGGTCAACGATGGCTTTATGGCTACCGTTTTCAGCTCAGTGACACGGCAATAGTGCACGACACCCGAAACGATTTACCCAATTAACTGAGGAGCTTGACCATGAAGAAGACCATCGCCACCTTGATCGCCGGCCTGTTCGCAACCGCTGCCTTCGCCCAAGCCCCGGCCGCTGGTGGCCACGCAGCTAAACCTGCTACCACCCCGATGCCTGCTGCCACCGCAGCCGCTCCGGCCACCCCAGCAACTCCTGCCGTTCCTGCTACCCCAGCCGTGCCAGCCGAAAAAGGCACCAAGGCGACTCCAGCTACTCCTGCTACCCCAGCCGTAGCGGCCACCCCAGCCTCCCCAGCCACCGCCGCAGCCCCAGCTGAATCGAAAGAGCCTGCCAGCGCGACCAAGGAAGTGAAAAAGACCAAGCAAGTCAAGAAAACCAAGAAGGCTGAAGGCGACAAGGACGTAGCTGCCAAGGAAACCGCTCCAGCCAAATAAGCTGCATCAGCCGCTTCCCCGCCTCTAGCGCGCCTCCCGACTCCGCCTCCAAACCGGAATGGCGTGCTGGCCTGGCGGGGACCAAACGCGGTATCATTCTTCCCGGCCTGGCAGGGTTCTCCGCTGACCAGGCGGGCTTTTTTGCGTTGCGGTACTGGGCGCCGTATCATTGGCGTTCTTCACGACTCGATTTGGACGCTTGCTTTGAAATCCCGCACCAACCTGATAATCGCAGTCCTCGCCGCTGCAGCCCTTGCGGCCATCGCATTTAAGAGTTTTACCCGCCAGCCGGCTCAAATGGCGTCCAAACCGACGGCAGAGAACTGCACGACGGAAGCAATCAAGCAGGTCACCGATGCCCTTGAGCGATCTGTACTTTCCGCGAATTGCGCGAAGCTGGTCAAGCTACAGAACGAATAGCACGCACGGCAAGTTAGACGTCGCGGTGTTACAGGGCGTACGTTTCTCCCGTCCAATCCGATTCGAGCCGCTCGACCAGGAGCGTAGCACTCCATAGCCCCAGAATCGCGACTTTGCGCTGCAACGCAGAGCGCATGACAATCGACTTCCCGTTGGAGAACTTGATCCTATAGCATTCGTCGCCATTTGCGAGCAGCTATAAGGATGCAAAACAGGCCGATTGTCAATGCGCTCAGCTTCATAGTTCAGCGCTTTTCACTAGCAAGGCGAGTTTCAAGACGTTTGCGGCCGGCTTCCACGATCGTCTTGCAGCCATTGGCGTCGACGTAAGCTGCGCTGCCTTCTTTCGCTGCACGCTGCTGGCGGCCCCACAAGTCGTTCACTTCCGGGTGCGCTGCGATTGCCAGGTCGCACTTCAAGCCCTCAATGGTGGCAAAGCTGCCGCGCAACTGCGCAACTACTTCCGGGTGATCAGTGAAGCGGTAGCTATCGGCAGATACAGCGGTCACGCTGTCGACGAAAACCACGTTCTTGCACTTTTCTGCTTCGCAGGATTGCCAGCTCCAGCTTGTGCCGCCTGCGGTGTGGCCCGGGGTGCTGTGCGCGGTTACGGCCAAGGAGCCCAGTTTGATTACTTCGCCATCAGTCACGCCGCGCACTTTCGCGGAGCCGGCGAAGTTCGACAGGCTGCCGAACTGGGGATCGACCTTCGGCGACACACCCGTACGCATGGTTTCGACATTGCCGGTGCCTGCGAGCACGGTGGCGCCGGTCAGTTTCTGCAGCGCGGAGACGCCGCCCGCATGGTCTTCATGCGAGTGGGAGCTGAGGATATATTTGACGTCCTCCAGCTTGTACCCCAGCGTGCGGATGTTGGCCGCGACGACTTCCGATCCTTTGGCGGTGGTTCCGTCGACCAGGAAATGCCCTTGCGGCGACGTCACCAGGATCGCGCTGATGCCTGCGGTACCGACGTAGTGCGTGTTGCCGTAGATGGTGAATGGCTGCTGCGGTGCACTCCAGTCGCGGTCCTGCGCGTTGGCGACTGTCGCAAAGGCGGCCAGGATTAGGGATGCGATGACCTTCATTTTTTTCCTTTGGTGGTGATGTACAGGCCGGAGTGCATTTGCGACCCTCGGTCGCCACGCCGGTAACTGCGGTAAATGGCTTCGCCGGCGGCATCGCGTGCACAGCATGTGCAGCCGCCGACATGTTCGATCTCTTCAACGCCCGCGGCGCGCAATTGATGTTCGGCGATGGCGCGCAGGTCGAGATGGCGGAACGTCGGCAATACGGCTTCGCGCGGCAGCTCGTTGAAGCGTCGAGCGAAATCTTCTGCCAGCTCTTCGCTTACTTCGTAGCATGCTGCGCAGATGGTCGGTCCGACCGCTGCAACGACCGAAGCGCCCTCGCCCATCGCGGCCAGCGCTGTGGGGATGATGCCGTTGTACAAACCGCGCCAGCCTGCATGAACGGCAGCGATTTGCGAGCCGTCGCGGCGGGCCAGCAGCAAGGGCACGCAATCGGCTGTGATAATACTGACGGGAAGGCCCGGCACCGTGGTGTGGAAGCCGTCAGCATCGCTGACTTCCTGCTTCGGTTCATGAATCGCTGCGACGCGGGTACCATGCACCTGGCGCTTCACCGGCCTCAGCTCCCATACTGGCGCCAGTTCGGCCGGAACAAGCGACGACGCGCTGCCGAATCCGTGCCGGATGCCGGGAATACTGCTTAACAGACTGCTTGTGACCATATTAGCCTTTGTGTGACAGTTGTCGCAATCATAGGCTGATCCTCACGGATTTGCAAGCGTAGTTGTATCGTGTCAGGCCTTTCGGGCGAGCTTTCCGCAGTTATGGCTGCCGCCAGCGAATGCCAGGGTGCCGACAAAGCCAGCGGTGTAGTCGTAACGCGCGGAGTAGCCCTGCTTGCAGAAAACAGCGCTTCGTTCGTGATCGGAGGGGATTTTCTGCCAGCCTTGCGCGAGGAGAATGGCGTCGGTTTGCCTGGCTGGTATATCCGAGCCACCGAGATAGGTACTGGCAATCCATCGTTGCTTGGCTGCGATCGAGACCTTCGGGCAAATGCCGTCCGTATAAAGGCCGGCGCAGAAGTCTTTCAGCGACTTGCTGACGAAAGCTTTTGCTTCCGGTCCGAGCGCTTGCGCATTCAGTGCCGGTTCCGGGTAGAACGCCAGGTAGGACCAGACGACGACAAAAATGGTGAACAGTGAAATCGTCACCTTGTGAAGGAAAGGCATTTGTTCGGGAGTGCGAGCCAAAACGCGTGATTATACGTGGGCTGTGACGGACGAAAAAAAACGGCGCCCGCAAAAGCGGAGCGCCGTTAAGGGCTAATCAGACTTGAATCAGTTCCAGTCGCCGCCCAGGGAACGAATCAGGGCCACGGTGGTCACCGCGCGGTCGCCGCGCAGCTGCACCGCGCTGCGCTCAACTGCCGCCAGGTTGCGTTGTGCGTCCAGCAGGTCCAGGTAGCTGGAACGGCCGGCGTCGTACAGCTTCTGCGCCAGGTCGGCGGAGCGGCGTGCCGACACCAGGGCTTCGTCGATCTGCGCGGTCTGGCCGCCCAGGATGCGCAGGCCAGCCAGGTTGTCTTCCACCTCGGCGAAGGCGCCCAGCACGGTCTGGCGGTAGCCGGCAACCGATTCTTCCAGGGCTGCTTCGCTGCGCTTGACGTTGTTGCTGTTACGGCCGCCGTCAATCAATGGCATCGACAGCAAGGCGCCCAGCACCCAAGAGCGGCTGCTCCACTTGAACACGTCGCTGAAGTGGCCGGAGGCGCCGCCGCCGTTGGCGGTGATGTTCAGCGCCGGGAACATGGCCGAACGGGCTACGCCGATGCGGGCATTCGACGCTTCCATCGCCTTCTGTGCGGCAGCGATGTCAGGACGGCGCTCCAGCAGCGACGATGGCACGCCGGTCGGAATCGCAGGCAGCAGCGTCGAATCCAGCAGCGGGCTGTTGCCCGCCGTGTAGGCTGCGGCCGGCTTGCCCAGCAGGACCGCCAGTGCGTGCTCGGTGGTGGCGCGGCGGCGCTGCAGGCCGATCGCTTCCGAGCGAGTGGTTGCCAGTTCGGTCTTGGCGCGCGAGAGGTCGAATTCACCGATGTCGCCCAGGTCGAAGCGACGCTGGTTGACCTTCACACTCTCTTCGCGCAAACGGACCGTCTGCTCCACAGTCGCCAGTTCGGCGTCCGTGGCGCGCAGGCGGAAATAGGTCTGTGCCACGTCGGCTTGCAGCGACAGCAGGACGGAGCGGTAGTTCGCTTCCACCTGCGCGGCGTCGCCACGGGCCGCGGCCACATTGCTCGAT
>JBCNOX010000229.1:0-7623 GCA_039593645.1 Pseudoduganella sp. | reverse complement strand
CGCGTGGGCGGCGCCATCCAGCGCATCGTTGAAGAGAAGGATGCCACAGAAGCTGAGCGCCTGATCAAGGAAATCAATTCCGGCATCATGGTGATCCCGACCGCCAAGCTGAAACAGTGGCTGGGCAAGCTGAAAAACGAAAACGCGCAAGGCGAGTACTACCTGACCGACATCGTCGCCATGGCGGTGGAAGAAGGCGTGCAAGTCGTGTCGGCCCACCCTGCCGCACCGTGGGAAGTGCTGGGCGTTAACAGCAAGGCCCAGCTGGCCGAACTGGAACGCATCTACCAGCGCAACGTCGCCAACGCCCTGCTGGACAAAGGCGTCACCCTGGCCGACCCGGCCCGCATTGACGTGCGCGGCGAACTGGTTTGCGGCCGTGACGTGACCATCGACGTGGGCTGCGTCTTCGAAGGCAAGGTCGAAATCGGCGAAGGTGCGACCATCGGCCCGAACTGCGTGCTGATTAATGCACGTATCGGTGCCGGCGCCAACATCAAGGCTTTCACCCATATCGAAGAAGCGGTGGTGGGCGACAAGGGACAGATCGGCCCATACGCGCGCCTGCGCCCGGGCACTGAACTCGGCGAAGACGTCCATGTGGGTAACTTCGTGGAGATCAAGAACAGCCAGGTCGCCGCGCACTCCAAGGCTAATCACCTGGCCTATGTGGGCGATGCCACCGTCGGTTCGCGCGTGAACATCGGCGCAGGCACCATTACCTGCAACTACGATGGCGCCAATAAGTTCCGCACCGTGATCGAGGATGACGCCTTTATCGGCAGCGACAGCCAGCTCGTGGCTCCGGTCACTGTGGGTGCCGGTGCAACCATCGGCGCAGGTACTACGCTGACCAAAGATGCGCCAGCCGGCAAGCTGACCATTTCGCGCCCTAAGCAGTTGACCGTTGAAGGCTGGAAGCGCCCAGTCAAGCAACCGAAAACTGGCGGCGGCGCTGGTAAGTAAATTTCACCAGCTCGGGGAAGAAGCGGTCGAACCCATCCGCGATCGCTTCGTAGTGCTGCTGCACTTCCCCGATGCCCTCGCGCAGCAGGTGGCCATTGCGGCTTAACCTGTCCGACATGCGGGTCAGCGCCAGCTCGACCCCGCTGAATTCTCCATAAGCCCCCAGCCAGTCCTGCTTGATCAGCTTGGGCAGGATCTCGCGCAACCGTTCCGGCAAGTGTTCCTCGTGCGCCGCCAGGGCGCCGTAGAAGCGTTCAATCAGCTCCTGGCGCGGCTCCTCGCAGTAATCGTCCCAGCGCTGGCTCAGGATATGGTCGTAGAACACGTCCAGCACGATGCCCGCATATCGCCGCCTGCCCTCTGAGAACAGGCTCTTGGCCTCGGTCACGATCGGGTGGCTGTCAGTGAACGAATCGATGAAGCGGTGCAGCGCGATCTCGTTCGCGATCTCGGGCGCGTAGTGATCCCCGCCGTTCGCTTTGACGAAATCGCCCAGCATGGCGCCGACCATCGCCGCTTCGCTATGGCGCGCCAGGTAGATATGAGCGAGGTAGTTCATGCCCCATTCTAGCGCTGTGGATAAAGATGTGTAAAAGCCGGTGTAATTCCGCCTGAAAACCACGGGACAGGCATTGGATAAGAGGCAACTGGTATGCCCGGCTTATCCACACAGCGAGCTGCGGCGCACCTGCTGTGGAAAAACTTGGGGAATACAGGCTAACAACACCGGATAACTTGATTCTGTGGATAAAGATGTGGGGAACCCTGCGGAAAACCGGAGGACAGGCGGTGCAGATTGCTGGATAACTGCATTCCTCTCCCGTGACGGTGTGGAAAAAGATGTGCATAAACCTGTGCCTACTCCGGTATAAGCCGGGATAAGTGGCTCAGACCTGGATGCTGGTTTCAAACTTGCTGCGGAAAGTGGAAAAGTAGGCTTTCACATTGCGAACATTGGCTTGGCCGGCGAATAAACGGTGGGCCAGCGCGTGATAGGCCGGCATGTCCGCCACCTGCACGATCAGAACGAAATCCGGGCCTGGCGAAACGCGGTAACACTGCAGCACCGCCGGCTCCGGCGCCACCAGCGCCTCGAATTCCGCCATGCGTTCGGCGGCCTGGATATCCAGCGAGATTTCCACAACCGCCGTCAGGTGCGCCCCGACCTTTTCCGGTGCCACTAGCGCCACCTCGCGTTCGATCACCCCCGATTCGCGCAAATGCTTGACCCTGCGCAAACAAGTGGGCGCAGAAACGTGTACGGAAGCGGCCAGTTCGGCGTTGGTTTGGGATGAATCCCTTTGCAAAGCATTAAGAATGCGGCGGTCGATTTCATCAAAGTCCATAATTTGAAATAATATTTCTCAGTTCAAGTGAGGAGAAATATTCTTTCACATGTGTGGCAAATGAGAAAGCAAATTTCTGAGTGCCTGCTCTAGCATGCACTCATTAACTTTTAAGGAATGAGGTCGCGTATGTGCGGTATCGTCGGCGCTGTAGCTCAGCGCAATATCACCCCAATCCTGGTCGAAGGCCTGAAGCGCCTGGAATACCGTGGCTACGACTCCTGCGGCGTCGCCCTGCACCTGGACGGCAAGCTGCAGCGCTCCCGCAGCACCTCCCGCGTGGCCGACCTCGAAAAGCAGATTAACGAAGGTGGCCTGAACGGCTTCACCGGCATCGCCCACACCCGCTGGGCCACCCACGGTGCGCCAGCATCGCACAACGCCCACCCGCACTTCTCGCCAAGCGAAGCGGCCGCCCGCATCGCCCTGGTCCACAACGGCATCATCGAGAACCACGACGAACTGCGCGCCGAGCTGACCGCGCTGGGTTACGTCTTCACCAGCCAGACCGACACCGAAGTGATCGCCCACCTGGTTGACCACATGTACAACGGCGACCTGTTCGACACCGTGCAGCACGCCGTCAAGCGCCTGCACGGCGCCTATGCTATCGCCGTGTTCTGCCGCGAAGAACCGCACCGCGTGGTGGCTGCGCGCCAGGGCTCGCCGCTGATCGTCGGCCTGGGCCAGGGTGAAAACTTCGTCGCTTCCGACGCCATGGCGCTGGCCGGCACCACCGACCAGATCATCTACCTGGAAGAAGGCGACGTCGTTGACCTGCAACTGGGCCGCGTCTGGATCGTCGACGTCGACGGCAAGCAAGTGAACCGCGAAGTGAAGACCGTGCACGCCCACACCGGCGCTGCGGAACTGGGCCCTTACCGCCACTTCATGCAGAAAGAAATCTTCGAGCAGCCACGCGTGGTCGGCGACACGCTGGAAGGCGTCACCGGCGTCATGCCGGAGCTGTTCGGTGACGGCGCCTACAAGGTGTTCAAGGAAATCGACCGCGTGCTGATCCTCGCCTGCGGCACCAGCTACTACGCCGGCCTGACCGCCAAGTACTGGATCGAATCGATCGCCAAGGTACCGGTCAGCGTGGAAATCGCTTCCGAATACCGCTACCGCGACAGCGTGCCGAATCCGAAGACCCTGGTCGTGACCATCTCCCAGTCCGGCGAAACCGCCGACACGATCGCCGCGCTGAAGCACGCGCGCAGCCTGGGCATGGAGCACACCCTGACCATCTGCAACGTATCGACCAGCGCCATGGTGCGCGAGTGCAAACTCGCCTACATCACCCGCGCCGGCGTGGAAGTGGGCGTGGCTTCGACCAAAGCCTTCACCACCCAGCTCTCCGCCCTGTTCCTGCTGACTCTCAGCCTGGCGCAAGTGAACGGCCTGCTGACCGACGAAGAAGAAGCCACGCACCTGAAAGCCATGCGTCACCTGCCTTCCGCCATTGCCGCCGTGCTGGCGCTGGAACCGCAGATCATCGCCTGGGCCGAAGAATTCGCACGCAAGGAAAACGCCCTGTTCCTGGGCCGCGGTATGCACTACCCGATCGCCCTGGAAGGTGCGCTGAAGCTGAAAGAGATCTCTTACATTCACGCTGAAGCCTACCCAGCCGGTGAACTGAAACACGGCCCGCTGGCGCTGGTGACCGACGAAATGCCGGTCGTGACTATCGCTCCGAACGACGCGCTGCTGGAGAAGCTGAAGTCCAACATGCAGGAAGTCCGCGCCCGCGGCGGCCAGCTCTACGTCTTCGCCGACGTCGACTCCCGCATCACTTCCGGGGACGGCCTGCACGTGATTCGCTTGCCGGAGCACTACGGCCAGCTGTCCCCGATCCTGCACGTGGTCGCGCTGCAGCTGCTGGCTTACCACACGGCGCTGGCTCGCGGCACCGACGTAGACAAACCACGTAACCTGGCGAAGTCGGTCACTGTTGAGTAAATCATCCGGCTGCGACCTGCGGCTAGCAGTCAGGACTGACTGCTGGCCACACGTGATGGTCACAGCGAGTAGATAGACCATGAAACCAAATGACCCGTCAAATCAACTAAGCGAAGCGGCGTGGATCCAAATGGCATTCCCGTCCGAGCCAGAGTGGAAAAGCCTTTCCGATGAGACACTCATTGAACTAGTGCGAGAATCCTGGATGGAGCCTACATGCGCTGGATTTGCGCTCGGTGAACTAGTAGGTAGGCGCCATCCGCAGGCGGAGGAACTTTGTAATTACCATCTTTACGCTAAAGAAGCAGATGAGTGGTTGCGCGCCGGAGCGCTGGACAAATTGATGTTGCTGAACCCACTAGATGGTCTTAGCAAGGCCATGGCGTTTATCGAGGACGATAGTAACGGAGTACTTGAAGACGTTATTGTTGTATTGAATTACGAACACCAAGGTCCCCTGACCGAAGCGATACATTGTCATCCGATTATCCCGATGGTGAAGCGACAAATTGCCCAGCGTGGTGCGGATGCGGTCAATTTTTCGGAAATTTTCGCCAGCAACTTTGGAGTTGAGTAATTCAACTGGCGACAGACGCATACGTGCTTTCACGTGCCAAGTATGCGCCTAAACCGCCTCGCCAAGACTGGGATTCGTGACTTATGATCTCCCGGGAACGCACCATGAGCAAAGTTCGCAATTCACCTTACCAAGCTGAGTTCGAAGGTCTAAGTAAGTGTGATCTTCACTGTCTTGCCGACCTCCTTCTTGAGCAGAACCCGGCGGCAATTGAGCGCTGCGTACTATTCGTCATTACGGAGACGCGAGGCTTCTGGCACGGCCGCGCACGCGCGATGATGTGCCGCCGCCTCAAGCATTGCGAGCTTGGACAACAGCACCGTGCGCAGTTGGTGGAAGCTATAACCACTCGCTTGGCTGCCGGCCAGTTCTCCGAGCAGTTCAAAGACCAACTGCGCTTGGCCCTGCACCTTGACTTCCATCAAACTGTCGGGGCCTGCCAGAAGATCGTGGCTAGCGCTTCCCGGCTCTACGCAAGGCGTTATGCACAATGGGTGCTGCTCCATGAGCGCGCGCACCAAACCGAACAACCGAAGAGCTAGCCGCGCTTCATCGACAGTTCAACGTCGTCGGCAACCGGCACCGACAAATACCCCTCCGAGGAGCGCACCAGTTCCACATATTCAGGGCAGTAGTCCGCGTTGTCGGCGATGATCAGGGCGCCGGGCCGCAGGCGGTCTTCAACAAGGCGCAGGACGTCGAAATACAGACCCTTGGCGCCATCCAGCAGCAGCAGGTCGATCTGATCCGGAAGGTTGGTGCGTAGTGTTTCGAGCGCATCGCCTTCGCGGATTTCGACCAGGTCGAGCAGGCCGGCGGCGGACAGGTTGTCGCGGGCGCACTGCGCTTTGGATGGCTCGAATTCAGTGGTGATCAACTGGCCGCCGCCGTTGTCACGCAGCGCTGCGGCAAGGTGCACGGTCGAGATGCCGAACGATGTGCCGAATTCGACGATCACGCGGGCTTTGGCATTGCGCGCCAACAGGTACAGCAGCAATCCGGTTTCGCGCGAAACTGGGATCGCCGCGTCTTTCAAGCTCGCGTAGATCTCCTTGTAATTGGTTTTACTGCTCAAGATGCGGCCGCGTTCATCCACAGGCAACGCAGCGAATGCAGCCAGCGCCGGTACTTCAGTGCTTTCGGCTTCAGCGAACAGGCGATTAAGCAAGGGCGCTACAGGTGCAGAGTAGAGGGAAATCATGGGGTATTCCTTTCTTGTGTAAGAGCAGGAATAATATGAATAATCCTTCACGTTTCATATTCGCATTCCCTGCACCCGCCATGACCGACAGCAAAAGCTCCCGCATTTCCTCGAGAAGAAAGCCAAAACAGGCCCGCTCAAATGACCTTGTCGGGGCAATCCTGCAGGCAGCTATTCAGGTTTTAGAGAAAGAAGGCGCCCGCCGCTTCACTACGACGCGGGTGGCGGAGCGGGCGGGCGTGAGCGTGGGTTCGATCTACCAGTACTTCCCCAACAAGGCGTCCATCCTGTTTCGCCTGCAAAGCGATGAGTGGCAGCAGACTTCAGCGATGTTGACTGAAATCCTGCAGGACGCAGCAAAGACACCGCTGGAACGCTTGCGGAACTTGGTGCATGCATTTGTGCGTTCGGAATGCGAAGAGGCGGCGGTGCGCACAGCCCTTAACGATGCGGCACCGTTGTACCGCGACGCGCCGGAGGCAATCGCGACCAAAGCCGCCGGCGATCAGATGTTCCGAGCTTTCATAGATGAGGCGCTACCCATGGCGACCGACTCTGAGCGCACATTGGCGAGCGGCTTGGTGATGGATACGCTCACCTCCGTCGGGCAGCAGTTTTCGCAAGAGCCGCGTACCGACAAAGAGATTAAGGCGTATGCAGGCGCCCTGGCCGATATGCTGTGCGCATACCTGGCCGGGCTGGCAGCTCAGAACACGGCGCGCAAGGTCAAACGCAGTGTGCGTGGTTCGCCGGGATGAAAGTGGATGTCGTTCACCCCTTCCGCCGGCTCGCCGGGAAGGCGTGAGGCGTAGTAGTAATCGACATCGCTGGCCTTGCGGTCAAACAGGTTGAACACGTCGGCCGTAAGCTGCCAGCGGCGGTCGAAGCGATAGCTGGCACGCAGGTAGGCGATTGCGGTGCTGGAGGAACGCACGCTGTTGTCCTCAATCAGCGGCCGCGGTCCGAAGTAGCGCATCTGGAACGCACCGGACCAGGGGCCGATATCATTCACAGTCGCGCCGAACGAAGCGACCTTTTCCACTGCGCCGGGAACGCGATCGCCGGCCGGGTCGAATTTCGTATAGCGCGCGCGGGAATAGGCCAGGTCGAGGTCCAGCAGCAGGTGGCTGTTCGCGACATAATGATTGTTCCATTCGATGCCGCAACGTTTGCTGGCGCGGCTTGGCGCCGTGTCGCCTGCATCGCCGGAGAACACCAGCTCGGAGCCGGAACGCAGGCGCCACAGCGCCATCGAACTTTGCAGGCCGGGCACGATCTCGCTGCGTGCGCCGACTTCGGAGCCGCGCGTTTTCACCAACGGCGTCACCGGCTCGACTGGCTCGCGCTCGCGTGGCGACAAGCGCGCCGTGGTACCGCGCGCGTCATTGCTGTGGAAGCCCTCGCCGTAATTAACGAAGAACTCCGTTTTGCTCCAAGGGCCCAGCACCAGCGAGAGCTTGGGAGAAGCAATGTGGTCGCTCACCTTCCCCGAATTTTCAGCAATCGAGCTGCCGACGTTGAAGTGGTAGCGGTCGTAACGTACGCCGGCGATGGAGCGCAGCCATTCCGTCCAT